>CAZSBD010000006.1:0-21987 GCA_964605215.1 uncultured Oscillospiraceae bacterium
AAATCATCACCCTGGTCAAGGATACTTCTTTGGCTTACTCCATTACATATCTGGAAATGTTCTCTTTGACCAAGCAGATCGCAGCAAGAGAAACCTCTATGGTTCCCTTTGCGGCGGCAGCGGTCTTCTATTACGTTTTCAATCTGCTTGTGGCCGCTGTGATGGAACGAATCGAACGCAGGCTGGATTATTACAAGTAAGAGGTGGCTGACATGAAAATCCTGGAAATGAATCATATACGTAAATCCTTCGGTGATCTGGAGGTCATCAAGGATATTTCTCTTTCCGTTGAAGAGGGGGAAATTCTGTCTATTATCGGGCCTTCCGGTTCCGGTAAATCCACCTTACTGCGCTGTGCTACGATGCTGGAAAAAATCGATAGCGGCGAGATCCTCTATTCCGGAGAAAAGGCCGCATGGACGCAGGAAAACGGAGCAGTCGCCTATCCCACAGGAGCTGCTGCCGTGCAGGTGCGGTCCCAGTTTGGTCTGGTCTTTCAGAATTTTAATTTGTTCCCCCATTTTTCCGTACTGAAAAATGTGACAGACGCCCCCATCCGCATCCAAAAGCGGCCTCGGAATCAGGTTATGGCGGAAGGTCGGGAATTGCTTAGAAAAATGGGGCTTTCCGATAAAGAAGACGCTTATCCCTGTCAGCTTTCCGGCGGTCAGCAGCAGCGTGTTTCTATCGCCCGAGCTCTGGCTATGAAGCCTAATATTCTGTTTTTTGACGAGCCTACCTCCGCACTGGATCCGGAGTTGACGCTGGAAATTCTCAAGGTCATTCGGGAATTGGCGGAAGAGCATATGACAATGGTCATTGTCACCCATGAAATGAACTTTGCCCGGGAGGTTTCCCACCGGATGATCTTTATGGAAAAAGGGGTCATTGTGGAGGAAACCACACCGGATGAACTGTTTAACTCTACCAACGAGCGAACCCGAGAATTTTTGGGCCGCTATCATCAGCAGGGTTAGAGTAGCAAAAAGCTGCGCAAAGCACCAATATTTTACGGCTGCAGCGCGAAAATTTTTTATTTTCCCTTTTTACCGAAAAAAGAATGAGCAAAATCTCCACGATCTGTGAAAACGCACAGGCTGTGGAGATTTTTTATGGAAATTTAGGCAAAGTCCTTAAAAAAATCCCATATGTATGATATAATAAATATATTTATTGGGATATTGCCTTTCCTGTGGGGGCATTCCTGTACTTCATTTTAGGGAGGACGTTTTTTATGGACAACGCTTCTATTTTCAACAGTAACCGTATCATTGCATGGCTGCAATATTTTTCCGATAAAACCGATTTAAACCTGGAAAACGTAAAAATCGTGGATATCAGCGTGAAAAACAAAAACCTGATCCCCACCATTGAATCCTTTAAGCGGGTTCTGGTGATGGCAGACGGTCGCCGGCCGGATCTTTTTTATGATCTTTGGGCTGCCGGTCTAGGGGAACTGAATATTTGGTTCCGGGAGGGCCTGAATCCGGAAGGCGAGATGGAATGCAGAAAAATCCGGGATATGATCAAGCATAAGGTAACCGGTCCCTGCGCTATGCTGATTTTAAACGATTCTGCAAAATCCACCTATTCTACCGCCCTGCGCAACAGCGATCTGTTCCGAGGCTCTGTCCGCTATGTAGGCCATGAAATCCGGGCAGTGATCCTGAATATGCTGCATATCAATACCGATGACATTCTTTGCATTATCAGCGGCGAAAGCATTGCCGTTCAGGCTGCCATGGCGGCCAGCGAAGGTACCATCATCGCTGTAGAATACGATAAAAATGACCAGCGTTCTATGCAGGAAAACGTTGATAAATTTGATTTACAGAATGTAGAAATTGTCAAGGATGCCAAGTATGATACGCTGAAGGATCTCCCCGCTCCTTCTTTGGCCTTCATTGTGGCAACAGAAAAGCTGGATGATGAAATTGAATGTCTTTTAAAGATCAATCCCAAGATGGAAATCGTGGTTTATACCTTGGAACTGAATATTCTGTCTCAGATTCCAGGTACTTTCCAAAAACATCATCTGCGCACTCTGGAAACGATGCAGATCTCCGTTTCCAAGCTGAATAACAAAAACGTATTTGAAACTCAGCCCGCTCCCTGGATCATCTCCAGCGAGCCAGAGACAGACAATGGTTAAAGAGCATAAAAGTAGAAAAGGGACGGAGAAAATCTTCGTTCCTTTTTACATGCTGATAATATCCTCTGTACCGTGTCGCTTATTCACCGCTTACTGCGCTGAATGTGGTCCCCAACAAAAAACACGATAACCGCAAAAAGCATCCAAGTGGAAGGAGGAACTTCCCACGGATGCTTTTCTTTTGCCCAAAGGCAGAAAAAACAGACCCTTCTTTTAAGAAAGATCCGCTTTTCCGCTTATGAAATCTGATATTTTGAAGATAAATTTATGCCATTTTCTGTTCCAGAGCTGCCATTTTCAGACAGGTACAGAATACCTTCATCGCCTCTTCCAGTTCCTCTACCGGAGGCAGGCTGGGCGCAATTCGGATATTCTTATCTTCCGGATCCATGCCATAGGGGAAAGTCGCGCCGGCGCCAGTCATCACAACGCCTGCTTCCTTACACAAAGCCAGTGTCCGCTTTGCCAAGCCCGGCTTGGTATCCACACTAATAAAGTAGCCGCCCTTGGGCCGTTTCCACTGCGCAATGCCAAGAGGCTCAATTTCTGTATCCAGATACCGGAGAACCGTATCAAACTTAGGCTTCAGATGCGCAGCATGCCTTTTCATCAGAGCCAGGGTATGCTCCTTATCCTTCAGATAACGAACATGGCGCAGTTGGTTCAGCTTATCATAGCTGATGACCTCGATCGTCAGCAACTTGGTCATATATTCAATGTTGGCTACGCTGGCTGCTATAACAGAAATACCGGCGCCAGGGAAGGTGATCTTAGAAGTAGACGCATACTCGAAAACCATATCCGGGTTGCCTGCCTGCTCGCACAAAGATAGGATATCCGGGAATTCCACGAAATCTCCGTCAAATTCGTGAACACAGTATGCGTTATCCCACATCAGCAGGAAGTCCGGTGCTGCCGGTTTCATGTTGGCGATGCGGTTTACCACAGCATCGGAATAGATGATACCTTCCGGATTGGAATACTTAGGCACACACCACATACCCTTGACTGCCGGGTCCTGAATACACTTTTCCACCAGATCCATATCCGGGCCTTCTTCGGTCATAGGAATGGTGATCATCTCCATACCAAAGGACTGGGATATCTTAAAATGACGGTCATAGCCGGGGGCGGGACACAAGAACTTTACTTTATCCAGCTGGCTCCAGGGCTTTTCACTGTGGAGCATACCATTGGTATAAGCCTTGGCGATGGTACCATACATCAGATCCAGGCTGGCGTTGCCGCCAATAAAGGTCTGTTCCGGCTTGACGCCCAGAATATCTGCAAACAGCTTCTTCGCGGAAGGAATGCCAGAAACCTCGCCGTAGTTACGTACGTCAATATTGCCATCGTAGCAATCCTCAGGTTTGGAGATCACAGTCAGCATATCGGATATCATATCCAGCTGTGCTGTACCCGGCTTACCCCGCGCCATATTCAGCTTCAGGTTCATACCTTTCAGCTTTTTATATTCTACAACAACCTTCTGGTATTCCTGTTTACATGCTTCTAAGGACAATGATTCATATTTCATCGCAATCAACACCTTTCTCAACTTTATCCACAACTTTTTATGCAAATTCTCTAGGAATTCAGAAATACACCAAGGAATTGAGTTATAACTGTTATAGTTTTTTCGTATTTATTTTACCATGAAGGAGAAAGCAACACAATCGTGTATTTCTACAAGATTTTCCCCTGGAACTCCCTATACTCCGGCAAAACTTCCAATCCTTGTGTTTTTCTTAGTTTTTCTCAAAACGATCCAAAATATCTGTGCAAGAATACGAAAACCCAGTGGAAATTCCTTCCCGACCTTTATATGAATTTACAAATTGTTTATTGTATCCGGCCAATTTTTGTTGTATCATAAAAAAGATAAGGATGTTTATCATCCAAAGGAGTTTTCTATGATTTTACAAAAGCAAAACAAAATTAAGTTACATAACATTACGCTGCCCTCTGACGCTCCGGAAGATCAGACCCAGTTTCTCAAGGATTACTACCGCCTTTCCGTTTTCTTTGAAGGGGCGATGAACGAGGTGGCCACCAAGCTGGAAACCCTAGATAACGAATTCCACACAATGTACGACCACAACCCCATTCACCATATGGAATGCCGCATCAAGTCCCTGGAAAGCATCATTGGTAAGCTGCGCCGTCGGAATCTGAACATCAACACCCAAAACATTTTTTCCGAAATTCAGGATTTTGCCGGCATCCGGGTTATTTGCAATTATCTGGATGATATCACCTATTTATGCAACGTCATTGAGCGGCACCATTGCTTTAAAGTCATCAAAAAAAAAGACTATATCTCAAATCCCAAGCCCAACGGTTACCGCAGCCTGCATCTGATTGTGGAAATTTCGGTAGCCGTTTCCTCTGCAGAGCTTTCCCTGCCGGTGGAGATTCAGCTGCGCACCATCGCTATGGATATGTGGGCCAGCTTGGAGCACGAGCTTAATTATAAGGCCAACAAGCAGCTTTCGGAAGCCAATCGGGAGACCCTTCTCCACTGTGCCAATACTTTAAACCAGTTGGAGGAAAAAATGCAGTTCATTTATCAGCAGCTGTCTCACACCTCGCCAGATCCCACTCAGTTCTTTGTAGATTAATTTCCTTCTTTCTCTTAGAAAACCCATCTCCGCCCGGTTCAGTTTGTCCACAAAATCTTTTGCGCGAAGCGCATATTAAGATATCCGAAAAAGTTGCGGCCTGTATGTAACTTTTTTGACATTTTTCCCTTAGAAAATCGCCCATTTGGGCTTTTTTTAAGCGTCCTGCATTTTCGGATGCTTTTGTTGAAAAACCGTAGTTTTTTGACAGGCTGAACCTGCCTCCGGCAGGTTTTCTTTTTCCATTCCATCCAGTCGTCTTCGGAGTAGTTTCATGAAGCTAAAACAACATATTCCTGCCTTTTTTCGCATCCTTTCCCTGGCAGTTTTAGCAGCGGCACAGATCGCTTCCCTCGTCTTGGCTTTTCATTTCTTCCGCCATTATTTTGCTTATTTTTATGCTGTGTCGCAAGGGGTTTCCGTTTTGGTGGTGCTCTATATCGTGCGGCAGGATGTCAATCCCTCCTATAAGATCCCATGGATCATTCTATGTCTGGTTTTTCCCATTTGGGGCGGTCCTTTTTATCTGATGTTTGGCCGTATCCATTTTACCCGAGTAGAACGGCGGCGCAGCCAGGAAATTAGGGAATCCTATCTGGCAGCAACCCAGGATTGCCCGGATGTTTTGGAGCATCTGCCCCCTGTTCTGCGCCCTCAGGCCCAGTACCTTTATACCCATGCGGCAACACCGGTTTGCGGCAACACCCAAGTGACCTTCTTTCCCTTGGGAGAGGAAATGTGGACAGAAATGCTGCGGCAACTGCACAGGGCGGAAAAATTCATCTTCCTGGAGTACTTTATCATCTCTCCCGGCAAAATGTGGGACGCTATTTTGGAAATTCTTGTAGAAAAATCCAATGCCGGTGTGGATGTGCGGGTCATTTATGATGACATTGGCTGTCTGGGCCGCCTGCCCAGTCATTATGCTCATACCTTAGAGAAAGCCGGCATTTCCTGTATGGTATTCAATCCCTTTACCAATCTGTTTTCCTCCCGCTTTAACAATCGGGATCACCGCAAGCTTTGCATTATCGACGGCAATGTAGGCTTTACCGGCGGTATCAATTTGGCAGACGAATACATCAACCATAAAAGCCGCCTGGGCCACTGGAAGGATACTGCCGTTATGCTTTCTGGCCATGGTGTTTGGAACTTAACCGCTATGTTCCTTACCCTTTGGGATTTTGAACGGCGAAGCCGGGAGGATTTAACCCTCTTCCTGCCATCTAAAAGCAACCCGGCACCGGGTTTTGTCCAGCCCTTTACAGACTCCCCGGTAGATCATGAACATGTAGGCGAAGGAGTCTATCAAAATATGATCAACCGAGCACAGAACTATGTCTATATCACCACCCCTTATCTGATCGTGGATAATGAAATCATCTCCTCTTTGACTCACGCCGCCAAAAGCGGTGTGGATGTCCGCATTATGACGCCTGGCATCCCGGATAAAAAAGTAGTCCATTTTCTGACCCGTTCTTATTATGATGTTCTGCTGCGGGCCGGTGTGCGGATTTTTGAATATACTCCTGGTTTTCTTCACGCCAAAGAGATCCTGTCTGACGATCTCTGCGCTATGGTAGGCACGATCAATTTGGATTACCGCAGTTTTTGTCATCATTACGAATGCGGCGTTTGGATGTGCCAGGTTCCCGCCATCCAGGATATCAAAAAAGATTACCTGGCAACCCTAAACAAATGCCGGGAGGTCACTCTGGAGGATTGCCGCCGCCACCACTTGGGTCGGTTCCCTCTGATTGTTGCTATCCTGCGTCTGTTTTCCCCCTTGTTTTAACGCGCAAAAAAGGTTCCCAAAATAGGAACCTTTTACAGCTTTTGGATGAAATCTTTTGCGCAAAGCGCATATTAAGATATCCAAAAAAGTTATAATGTGTATGTAATTTTTTTGACGCTTTTCCCTTAGAAAATTGCCCATTTGTGCTTTTCTAAGCGTTCAGCGTTCCCCAAGAGATGCGCTGCGAGAGACTTCTGCCTCCCGCTTTGTTTCGTTTATTGGTTGTAATTCATCAGAATCTGAGCAACTTCCGCACGGGTTGCGTAACCCTGGGGATCCAGAGTGCCATTGCCCTTACCGGAAATCACCTTACTTTCTACTGCCCACTGCATAGCGGTAGTCGCCCAAGAGGAAACCTTAGCGCCATCAGCGTAAGCAGACAGATTGCCGGTGGCTGCCGGAGAACCTGCGTAGCGATACAGCATAGCAACCAACTGCTCCCGTGTGATGTTATTGGCCGGGTTGGTGCCGTCAGATACGCCCTTAGCTACTGCCCAGTTCATACCCTTTTCATACCAGGTTGCGCCGCCAGTGGTGTCTGTGCCGTCCAAGCGGGCCAGCATCGTCATCAGCATACCACGGGTAGTGGTGGTTGTAGGCGCAAAGGTAGTTGTGCCTGTGCCATTCATCAGGCCCTCGTCTACCACATAATCAACAGCCTGATGATACCAAGCTGTGTCTGCGATATCCTTAAACTGATTTACCACGCAGTCAGCGCTGTAATCGCAGCCGCCGGTAACCGGAGTCTGAGAATCTGCGGTCCACTTTGCATAAACCGAAGTATTTTGGGTCAGCTTGACCGAGGTAACCTTTTCGGTCAACTTGCTGTCAGAGTACCAGCCCGCAAAGGTATAGCCTTCCTTCGTGGGGGTATAAGAGGCCAGATCAATGGTGGTACCGGAAGACTTGGCAACCGGATTCAAAGTGCTGCCGCCATTGGTCTCAAAGGTCAAAGTATAATTGGAAGATCCAGAAGAACTGCTGTGGTGAGAGGAGGACTGCTTGTTCCACTGCGCTTGCAAAGCGACTGTCTGCAAAGCGGGTACGGTAAAGGTAGAACCAGTATAACTATTCGTACCGTCGCTCCATCCGGCAAAATTATAGCCAGAATTTGTCGGCGCTGCCGGCAGCGCTACCGTATCTCCAACCGCTCCATAGAATGCCGCCGGGGCAGCGGAACCGCCATTGGTATCAAATGTGATCTGTGCCAGATCTACCGTCACGGTATTAATCGGATCTGTCCAGCCCTGCTTCAGCAAAGAAACGGTATAGGTACCTGCTTCTATGCCGGTGAGAGCGGAGGACCCCTTCTCTGTTTCAAAGGTGAAATAAATTACACCCGCATTTTGGTTTGCCGCAATATCTGTTTCATAAACCGTGGAATTTCCTTTTTCCACTCGCACAGTGTAAGCCTGGTTTGTGTCAGTACCCGTTCTCCGGTTCAATCCAATGTACATGGTATTGGCATCGCTGTCGCTGACTGTACCCTCTTTTCCATCTAAAGCCTGAATCCATGCATTGATGGCTGCATTGGCATCACTGCCCAGCGCTTTAAAGCCAACCTTCTCAATGGCCACTTCATCGTTTGCGTATTGTGCTTGCAGCGCGGTTTCATAAGCTGTAATGGAATCCTGGATCTCTGCCGCCTTAGTAATTTCCTGCTTTGCGATGGTATAAGCCTGTTCGGGCATAACATAAGTAGTTTCTCCTACTGTATATCCTTCACCCTCGCTGTAAACGGCATCCAACAGATACAGGTTGTAATCCTTTACTGCCTGCAAAAGCTCTTCTTTCAGGCTTGCCAGCGTCTCAGCCCCAGCCTGCTCTGTCTTCGTTTCCCACAGTTTGCTATAACCCTCTGCCAGTACCTTTTGAATATCCGGCACTTCACTATACTTCATCTCTGAACCGGGTACAACGGTATCGCCCAGTTGGGATGCTTCCACAAACGCAGTCCAAGCATCAACATTTACCTGGGCATCATATGGATATTGTACACTTAAAGCGGTGGTATAAGATGTAATTGCGCTTTCTATATCTTTCGCATTTTGAATCGCCTGCTTTGCCGCAGTATAGGCTTCTTCAGGCAAATAATAGGTGGTTTCTCCTACTGTATATCCTTCACCCTCGTTGTAAACGGCATCCAACAGATACAGGTTGTAATCCTTTACCGCCTGCAAAAGCTCTGCTTTCAGGCTTGCCAGGACATCTTCTCCATTCGCCTCTGTAGTTTCCCACAGTTGGCTATAACCCTCTGCCAATACCTTTTGAATATCCGGTACCTCACTATACTTCATCTCTGAACCGGGTACAACGGTATTACCCAGTTGGGATGCTTCCACAAACGCAGTCCACTGATTTACAAAAGCATTCTCTTCGGTACTTTCCGATGTTTGTGGATCTGATGACTGCGTGTCGTCCGCAAAGGCTGCCGGTGCCAAAGAACATACCATAGCCGCAGCCAACAGACTGGATATCAGCCTTTTATTCATTATATAGTTCCTCCTACATTATTTTTAAATACAAATTGATTTTTTCGCCGACTCCCCCCTTCTACTGTGAAATGATTCCCGTTTAACGAGTATTTTCATCGATGAATTGCAGATAACTAAAAGAGGATGGCACAAATCCACAGGATTTTTTTGTTCCATCTTGTTTTAGTCATCTTTATGGTAATTATACTCTCTTTTCATGTTATAGTCAATAAGAAAAATACTCATCTTTAAGGTAAAATGTACCATGAAAATTTATAACTATGAAGGAAAATCGAACATTGCGGGCAGCCAAATTAAGCATATTCGAAAGCAGCAGAAGCTTTCTCAGGATCAGCTTGCCGCCCGGTTACAGATTGCCGGAATTTTTATCGATCAAAAATCTCTCAGCCGAATTGAGCGGCAGGAACGCTTTCTGGCAGATTTTGAACTGCGTGAAATTGCGCGGGTTTTACATGTAACCATGGAAGATTTGACAAAATAAAAAGCTTCCTTTCCCAAAAATTCAAGGAAGCTCATCATTTTTTTGAACCATAGCCAGGTAAGCGGACACACTTTTAACGGGAATTTATTCAGGAACCGTTGCCTGGGTCTGCTCCCAGCATCAAGCTTCTGCGAGTTGTGATAGATTCTCAGTCTGTCGAAAAACTGCAATTTTTCGACAGACTGAAAAAGGTTCCCAAAATGGGAACCTTTTATTTTTTGCCTGTATGGTTTACGGTTACGCCAAAGATGCCAGCAAGCTGTCTGCCAGGGCATCCATAGCTGCCTCGTTGCCCGAATTCATAGCCGAGGTCAGGGTTACCTTTTCTTCCAAAACCGTCATGTTCTTCAGCTCCTTGGTCAAAAAGTCTGCCATCAAACTACCGGCCTTGCATGCCCATGTACCATTTTCCATCACAGCCACTGTACGATTCTGCACGTTCAGCGCCTTCAGATCGGAAAGATAATTATGCATCAAGGGATAAATGCTCAGATTGTAGGTAGCGCTGGCCAGGACAATATGGCTGTAGCGGAAAGTCTCTGCAACTAAAGTAGAAATATGGGTATTGGAAACATCATAAACTGCTGTCCGGATCATACCTTTTTCCGCCAGCTTGGCTGCCAATATCTGCGCCGCTGTCTCCGTATTGCCATACATAGAAGCGTAAAGGATCAGCACACCCTTTTCTTCCGGCTCATACCGGCTCCACTTGTCGTGCTTTTCAATAAAATATTCCAAATTTTTACGCCATACCGGACCATGGAGAGGGCAAATCATCTGGATGTCTTCCTTCGCGATCTTTTTCAGCAGGGCCTGTGTTTGGGGGCCAAATTTACCCACAATATTGGTGTAATACCGGCGGGCGTCTGCAATCCAATCCCGATCAAAGTCTACCTCATCAGCAAACAGCTTGCCGTCCAGGGCGCCAAAGGTACCAAAAGCATCGGCGGAAAACAGCACGCCATTGGTGGTATCCAAAGTCACCATAACCTCCGGCCAGTGTACCATGGGAGCGGTCATAAACTTCACCTCGTGCTTGCCGAAGCAGCGGGTGTCCCCTTCCTTGACCACTTCCTTGCGTGCTTCCACATCAAAGCCAAACTGCTTCATATACTGGAACGCCATAGCTGTGCTGATAATCTGAACCTGAGGATAGCGCAACACAATTTCTTCAATGGCGGCGCCATGATCCGGCTCCATATGGCTGATCACCAGATAATCCAGCGGACGGCCTTGTAGAACTGCCTGGACATTATCCAAAAACTGTCTCCCGATAGACCAGTCCACAGTGTCAAATAAAACCGTCTTTTCGTCCAGTAATAAGTAAGCGTTATAAGAAATACCCCGAGGAATCGGATGGATATTTTCAAACAGGGATAAACGATGATCGTTTCCGCCAACCCAATACAAGTCGTCCGTCACTTTTCTGTAACAATGCATAGAAAAAACCTACCTTTCTTGTCTATTTATAAATTTAAAAACCGATTTTTTGCATCCTCTGAAAATCCTATCAATATGCAGGGAATACAAGTATTTATTTTAGCACATTGGCAAAAGAATGTAAAGCATGTGCATTTTTTGTTTAAATACAGAAAATGACTCCAAAATGGAGAGATTTCCTCATTCGTCAATGGCAATAAGCTTTTCTTGTCGGCCTGCCAGCCCAATCGCGATCATAATTTTTTCCCGGCACAGCCGATTAAACAGCCATACCACCCGTCCTGTCAGCACCATAGCGCAGATCGTTCCCACGCCGATACCAATGATATGTCCGGTGAGCACCAAGCTCAAAACCACAGTTATCGCAACACATAAAAGATCTACGCAGTTTTTGCAAAAGCCCAGCTCCCGACGCAAACGATCCGCCAAAGCCTGGACGATACCATCTCCCGGATTGGGGATGAGCCGCACGTCCATGCTCATAGCCGCGCCGATACCAGTCAGGACAATACCGGCAAAGAGCACTGTAAATTGCTGCGAGAGCCCCTGAGCCATTGGAATATGCGCCGCAAATAAATTCATAAACCGGGTAAAGATGAGAGACAACACCAGCTGCAGCCAATCATAGGGCCGAAAGGCCTTGCCCCGCAGCGCCCATTGCGCCAGCACCAAAATGCTGTAAAATATAAATGTCATATTACCAAAATTAAAAACCCACAGCTGTGTTATCGCATAGGGGACTGAAATGATCGGGGAAATCCCCAAGCCGGATTTGGTATTCAAGGTGATGCCCAGAGCAAGAATCAAAAGCCCGCCTCCATAAAGGAGGCTGCGAATGCCTGTTTTTTTCTTCAATTTCTTCCACTTCCTGTTGTGCAGATGCCGACCAGAAATCAGCCGATTACCAGATCGTCTTTGGAAATCTCCAAATACCGGGTCAAAAATTCCAGCTCATCCTCTGGCTCCATCTCTTCTACAATATCCCGGATCTCCTCATCCATTTCTTCATAAATATAATCCCACAGTCTTCTCCTGCGGATTTCCCCAATGGCTTCCTCCGCATCTAAAAAGTTGTGTCCGCCGTCCAGGCTGATGGCGCCGGACGTCCAGAAATCTTCGCTTTCCAGCTTTACCTTCTCTACAAATTCCCAATCCCAGATATCCGGCGTGCTTTCCGCCTTGTCCAGAGGAATGCGGCGCACCTCGCCATAATCACCGAAATCCTGCAGGCGGTAACGGTAACCGTCTACATCCATGGTTTTCTGCTCCTGCAGTTGATCCAGCCATTCCTGTTTCATAACGATCCCTCCGAATTTATACAAATTAATTTTTGTTTTATTATAACAAACTCTTTTCTATTTCTCAACCTTTCCTGTCATGACAAAAAGCTTCGCTGCCTGCCACCTGCAAGGTCAGGCCTGGCGCTCCTTTTAGGCAGGGGCGTACCTGTATCTTCTACTGTGATGGCAATGGCGCCTCGGCTTACAAAATCCATCAGGCCCGGACTTTTGTCCTGCTTTTTATGAGGATAAAACTATTTTTTCTTAATAATTCTGAATTTCTAAAAATCTCCTGTCCCAACACCCTGTAAGTATGATAGTATAACATCAGAACGAAAGGTGGTGCCCTATATGAAAGATGCTTTGATTCTGATTGTAGACGATGAACTGGATATCCGCAATGTGCTGCGCATTTTGCTGACCGCCAACGGCTACCGAATCTTAGAGGCTTCTACCGGACCTCAGGCCATTTCCACGCTCCATGTCCACCCGGAGATTGATCTGATCTTGCTGGATATTATGATGCCAGGCATGTCCGGTTTAGACGCTTGTCAAAAGATCCGTGAATTTTCCGCAGCTCCTATCCTTTTTTTGACAGCCAAAACCCAAACCTCGGATAAGCTTTCCGCCTATAACAACGGCGGCGATGATTATCTTGGCAAACCTTTTTCCCAGGAAGATCTTTTGATGAAGGTTTCCTCTCTGCTGCGCCGTTACCGGATCTATCAGGGCAAGCCGGAAGCCTTTCCTCAGGCGGATGCCATAGCGCCTTTATCCATAGAAGGGCATGTTGTGAAAAAACGGGGCGTACCTGTAGATCTGACAGTCAAAGAGGTGGAAATTGTCCGCTATCTCCTGGCCCATCGGGGCAATGCTGTCAGCGCAGAGAATATCTATCAAGACGTTTGGCATGAAAAATATCTGCCCTCCTCCAGAAACACGGTTATGGTTCATATGCTGAATCTGCGCAAAAAATTGGAGGACGATCCCGCCAACCCAACCCTGATTCGTACAATCTGGGGAAAGGGGTATCAAATTGATGAATAGACCCATCCTGAAAGAGAATATCTTCTATTCTCTGCGGGCTAAGATTGTTTATACCCTTCTGGGCGCCGCTTTGTGCAGTGTCATTTTATTTCTGGGCGGGCGGCATTTCGCAGATTATTTGATTAATACCATCTATATGCAGGAGGACTGGGTCGCAAAGCGCACGCAGGAGGACTGTAAAAACTTTCAGCAATTTGTCACAGAGGAGGGGCTTTCCTCAAACGATACCAAAGAAATTACGCAATGGACTTTAATGGATAACAATGTCTATATGATTTTTTTGGATGGGGATAAATACCTATATGAGGTCGGCTGGGGCAATCTCTATGATGATGCCAGCAGCAGTGATTATCAGAATGAGCCAAACTATACCTACCGTACCGTAACCTTTTCCGACCGAACCCTGACGGTAATTATGATTGATTTTTCCGAATATGATCTATATGACCTGACAGACTGTATTCTGGTAGCCCTATGTATGGGAATCTTCCTGCTCTTCTTCCTCATTTATGTAGGACGGCTGACCCGGACAGTGATTTTACTCTCCCACAAGGTCAATCAGATCGGCGCCGGCAATCTGAAAGAACAAATCCGGCTGCCTGGTCGGGACGAGCTGGCTCGTTTGGCTTCTGATATTGATGATATGCGTTTGTCTATCCTGAAGCAGATTCAAAGCGAAGAAACGGCCTGGCGGGCTAACAGCGATCTGATTACCGCCATTTCCCATGATATCCGCACCCCTCTCACCGCTCTCATCGGCTATTTAGACTTGGCGGTGGGCAAACAATATGAAACGCCGGAGCAGTTGGAGCAATATGTGCAGGTCTGCCAGGAAAAGGCCATGCAGCTGAAATCTCTGACGGACGAGCTGTTCCAATATTTCCTGGTCTTTGGCCGCAAGGATCTGGAGGTCAACCTTCTTCCCTACAACGGCCCGGTGCTGCTGCAGCAGCTTCTGGGAGAGCATATTGTGGATCTGCAGCTGAACGGCTTCCAGTGCTCGGAAAAGCCGTTAAATCAGCCCTGTGAGGTGCTGACAGACACTGCTTATTTAAACCGGGTTTTCGACAATCTGTTTATTAACATCAAAAAGCATGGGGACAAATCTCAGCCCGTCCGTGTTTATACTGAGCGGGAGGATAATTTTATTCATATTTTCCTAATCAATGAAATTCCCCAAATCCCCAATCCGGTGGAAAGTACCAAAATCGGTCTGAAAACCTGCGAAAAAATCCTGACTCAACTGGGCGGTTCCTTCCATCATGAAAAAAGCGGCCACCGCTTCTTTGTGGAGCTAGCCATTCCCTGTCGGGATTGTCCGGAAGATTCAAAGCAGTTAAGGGAAGCCTGAAAAGCAGAAAAAATCCGTGGAAAAGCTCCACGGATTTTCTTTTTTTATAAACATTCACCGTTATAAACCTGATTCAAAATTCAAAAGACCATATTTTGCATAGCCTTTTTGACCGCTGAAACGTTTACATGTGCCCTCAACGACGCGTGTTTCCGTTTAGCATCCTTGGCAAGGATGCCATGCCAAAAAGCTGTAGTTTCCCGGCAGTTACTTTTCTGCGTAAGACCACTGCACACCCTGCCGGGTATCCTTGAGGACAATGCCCTTCTCATGCAGCAGATAATCCCGAATCCGGTCTGCCTCGGCAAAGTTCTTTTCCTTCTTGGCCTGAGTACGGGCTGCGATCAGCTCTTCGATCTCACTGTCAATGCTCTTGCTGCGCTCTTCCTGAGCCAGACCCAGCACACCGCAAAGCTCCATCATCTCATCCATAGCACCCTGGAGGTAAGCCTTGGAAGCAGCGGGATGACCCTGGGTGTAGGTGTTGATATCCCGCACCAGCTCAAAGATCGCGGAAAGAGCATCGGCGGTGTTCAGATCATCGTCCATGGCACTGATAAACTTTTCCCGATACTTGCCATAGCCGGCGAGTGCTTCCTGTTCCTCTTGGGAAGCGTCCTGCGTCTGCGCTTTACTCAAAAGGAATTCCAGATTTTCTTTGGCGCTGTACAGTCTTTCCAGAGAAGCCTTATTCATCTGCAAAGATTCCTCAGAATAATTCAGCGGTGTACGGTAATGGGCGGAAAGCATAAACATCCGGATGGTTTCATAGCCGTACTGCTTGGCAGCATCTCTTACCATAAAGAAATTGCCCTTGGATTTGGACATCTTCTCATTGTCAATGGTCAAAAAGCCATTGTGCAGCCAATAATGAGCAAATTCACAGCCATTGGCCGCCTCAGACTGAGCGATTTCGTTTTCGTGATGAGGGAATGTCAGATCCAAGCCGCCAGAATGAATGTCGATGGTCTTTCCCAGGTACTTGTTGGCCATCGCAGAACATTCAATATGCCAGCCGGGACGGCCATTCCCCCAGGGGGTGGGCCAACTGGGCTCGCCGGGCTTGGCATTTTTCCACAGCGCGAAATCCATGGGGTCTTCCTTCTTTTCTCCAACCTGAATGCGGGCGCCGGCCTGCAGATCCTCCAAAGGCTGATGGGACAGCTTGCCGTAATTCTGGAACTTCTTGGTGCGGAAATACACATCCCCTTCGGAAACATAAGCATAGCCCTTGTCAATAAGCGTCTGAACCAGCTCAATGATGGCATCCATACAATCCGTTGCCCGGGGATGAACGGTGGCGGGATGAATGCCCAGGCCCTTAGCATCTACAAAATATTCCTTAATATAGCGCTCGGCGATATCCTTATAAGTGACGCCCTCTTCG
Source organism: uncultured Oscillospiraceae bacterium (assembly GCA_964605215.1). GTDB lineage: Bacteria > Bacillota > Clostridia > Oscillospirales > Butyricicoccaceae > CAZSBD01. Next base: position 16,050 of record CAZSBD010000006.1, read on the forward strand.
TTGGCTTTATTGATGACCTTATCGTCAATATCCGTGAAATTCTGCACAAAATCCACCTGATAGCCCCGATATTCAAAATAGCGGCGCAGGATATCAAACATAATAAAGGGACGGGCGTTACCGATATGGAAATAGTTGTACACCGTCGGTCCGCAGGAATACATTTTCACCTTACCCGGCTCGATGGGTACAAATTCCTCCTTCTGCCGTGTCATAGAATTGAATAATTTCATTTTGTTTCTCCTCACTACCGATATAAAATCTTTTTATCATAAAAAATCGCCCCTTTGGTTTCCCAAAGAGGCGCTTAAAACCTAAACGCGGTTCCACTCTCATTTTCACTCAGCAGCCTTAACGCGGCCGGACGCGAGGCATTACCCCCGAAGCTCCCGAATGCACCTTCCCGGAACGCATTTGCCAGACCCTTTCAGCCGCCGAGGTCTTTCTCTGCCGCAAAGCGGATTCCGCTACTCTTTTCGCTCATCGCTTGTGTATCTGTAGTATAGCCTATTTTTTTCTGTTTTGTCAAGGGAATTCCCGTCTGCCGCCAACTAGCCGGAAAGTTTTTTTCAAAAAAGTGAATTTTTGTGATCATTTTCACTGGACATTGAAAAAATTTCCCTTTATGATGAAAGAATCGACATTTTTTGCAGGAGATTTACTATGAGGAAATGTGTCTTATTTTTCAAACGGGAAACCGTTCTCTGTCTGGCAGCTCTGGCGGCTCTGATCTCCGCCTTTTGGGTACCGCCCTGTGCCGAATACCTGGGTTATTGGGATCTCCGCACTCTGGCTCAGCTGTTCTGTCTGATGCTGGTGGTAGCAGGCTTTCAAAGCCTGGGTCTGTTTACCGCCCTGATCCAAAAACTCCTGGCAATCACAAAAAATACACGCCAACTGGCGGCTATTTTGATCCTGATCTGTTTTTTCGCCAGTATGTTCATCACCAACGATGTGGCTCTGATTACCTTTGTCCCCTTTGCCATTTTAGCTCTGCGCCAGGCAGGGCAAGGCCGGCATATGATCTTTGTCCTTGTGATGCAGACCATCGCCGCGAATCTGGGCATCATGCTCACCCCCTTGGGCAATCCTCAAAACCTGTATCTTTATGGCATCGCGCATTTGTCTCTGTCCGGTTTTTTAGGCGTTATGGCGCCGGTAAGCGCCCTATCCCTGGTGCTGATCCTGCTGCTTTTGCTGCGTATCCCCCGTCAAGCCTTACCAAAGGCTGTGAAAACCTATGATTTTCCCCCCGTCCAAAGAGGAAAGGCTGCTGCCTTTGGCCTTTTGTTTATCGTCTGTCTGTTGTGTGTGCTGCATCTGCTGCCTTATTCGGTTATGCTTATGACGGTCACCGCCGGCGTGGTATTTTTTAACCCTTCCCTGCTAAGGCGGGTAGATTATAGTCTGCTGGCAACCTTTGTAGCATTTTTCATTTTTGTGGGCAATCTAAAACAGCTCCCTGCCGTTTATGATTTTCTTCAAGGGACAATGCTGGGCCGGGAAATGCTGGTTTCCGCCCTTTTGAGTCAGTGTATCAGCAATGTGCCTGCTGCTGTCCTCCTGTCCGGCTTTACAGAGCATTACACTCAACTGCTCCTGGGCGTCAACATTGGCGGCTTGGGTACCCTGATCGCCTCTATGGCCAGCCTAATCTCTTTTAAGCTTTACTGCCGGGAACAAGGCCGCCAAAGGGGCCGGTATTTGCTGGTTTTTACCCTGCTGAATGCGGGCTTTTTTGTAATTTTATATGGAGCAACATGGATTTGGAATGCCTGAAAATCATGCATCTGCCGGAAAGAAAAATGCGTCCTGTTGCAGCCAAAAGCTGTTTCAGGACGCATTTTCCTGCTCTGATCTCCTATACAGGCCAGTAAAACCTGGTTGACCCGCAAGGTATTCTGAGGATCTTTTTCTAAGAGATGCTCTCTATGCCTTCGGCTTGCTGGCGCCTTCTGCCACCAAGCTCCAATTCTTCTGCATATACTCAAAGCCGGAATACAAAGTGGCAATGGTCATAATCCAGCCCGCCGCTGTGATGATCACACCGGCATAGGGAGATGCTGTGATTGTCACCAGGAAAATGGCGATAATACCGGCAATTTGCAGACAGGTCTTTACCTTACCAGACCAAGCCGCCGCAATGACCTTCCCCTTAGCTGCCGCCACATTCCGCAAAGAAGTGATGATAAATTCCCGAGCCAGGATGATGAACACCATCCAGGCTGCCATCTGGCCATGCTGGATAAAGATCAGCATAGCCGCTGTCACCAGCAGCTTGTCCGCCAGCGGATCTACGAATTTCCCAAAATCTGTAATCTGGTTGTATTTTCTGGCAACATAACCGTCCAGAAAATCCGTAAAGCTGGCCGCGCAGAACAAAACCAACGCCACAATATTGGCAGATCTGGTATTTATCAGCGCAAAAATAATAAAGAGGGGGATCATAGCGATCCGCACCATCGTGATTTTATTGGCTGTTGTCATATTTCCTCCTAAGCCCTGGGTACAGCAGTACCGATCAAATCCGCCTCCCGGCTGTCATCCACACGAACCGTGACAAAGTCACCGAACGCCACTTCCTCTTCCGACTGGAAAAAAATTCGCCCGTCAATATCCGGAGAATCCCCATAGCTTCTGCCATAGTACATCTCCTCTTCCCTATCATAACCCTCGCAAAGGACTTCCATCTCCTGATGCATCCGATCCAAATTATAGTCATCCATCACGCCGGACTGAATCTCTTCCAGAATAAACTGACGGCGGGATTTTACATCCTCATCTACCTGATCCGGCATTTCCGCCGCTTCGCTGCCCTCTTCCGGCGAATAAGTAAACACGCCAGCCCGCTCCACACGGTGCTTCTGCATAAACTGACACAGCTGGGTAAATTCCTCATCGGTTTCTCCTGGCAAGCCTACGATCAGGCTGGTGCGCAGCACCAGACCGGGAATTCGCTTCCGCAGCTTGGTAAACAGTTCATCCAGATACTGATGATTGCCCCGGCGATGCATGCTTTCCAAAATACGATCATTGACATGCTGGATCGGAATATCCAGATAATTTAACACCTTAGGCTGAGCCACAATGGTATCAATCAACGTGTCATCGATCTCGTCAGGATACAGATAATGCAGGCGGATCCAATGGAAATCCAGCTCACACAGCTGATTCAAAAGCTCACTGAGCATCCGCTTGCCGTAAAGATCTGTGCCATAGCGGGTAATATCCTGAGCGATGACAATGACCTCCCTGACCCCAGCTTTCACCAGACCCTGAGCCTCTGCCAGAATATCCTCCATCCGGCGGCTGCGGAATCTGCCCCGCAGGGCGGGGATCACGCAGTAGGCGCAATGGTTATCGCAGCCTTCTGCAATTTTCAGATAGGCGCTGTAATAGGGAGTGGTAATGACACGGCTCCCCTCCTGCTCTGCTTCGTCGATGCTCTGGAAATTTTCGTAAGCGCAGCCTTTATAAGCGGACTTCACCGCTGCCACAATATCTGTATAGCTGCCTGTGCCAAGCACAGCGTCTACCTCCGGCAGTTCCTCCCGAAAAGCCTCCGGATACCGTTGGGTCAGACATCCTGTAACCACCAGACCCTTAAGGCTGCCAGTCTTTTTCAGCTCTGCTGTTTCCAAAATCGTCTCAATGGCCTCCCGCTTGGCATTTTCAATAAAACCGCATGTGTTAATAACCACTACGTCCGCTTCCTCCGGCAGGCGGCAATATTCCATGCCCGCTTCCTGGAGCTGGAATAACATATGCTCACTGTCCACCTGATTTTTCGGGCAGCCCAGCGAGATTAAATTTACCTTTATTTTACTCATAGTCCTCCTTATTCCCATACCGGCGGATGGCTCCCCGGATTTCCTCCCAGGTATAGCCCTTGCGGCAAAGAGCCGCCGCCGCCTTCTGGATGGCCTTGGGGTCTCTCTGCCCCTTGAGCTTTTTTCCCAGCAGCTGATCCAGAACCTGATCCTCCGTTTCAAAATCCGTCAAAGCTTCTTGGACGGTCTCCCGATCCACGCCCCGCTGAAACAGCTCCTGCCGGATGCGCAAAATGCCGTAACCTTTGCGCTTAAACACATCCACGACCCGGCAGGCATAGGCTAAATCATCCAGATAGCCCCGCTCTGTGAGCATCTGAACCACCTGATCCGCCGTTTCCGGGTCATAGCCCTTTTCCACAAGCTTGCGGCAAAGCCGCTGCCGGGTCAGAGGCTGGTGGGACAGCATCCGTCCGGCGCTGTCCAAAGCCTTTTGGAATTCTTCCCGTTCCATTAAATTTCTACACCGTCATCAAAATCATCGGCGTCAATAGACACCGCCCGGCTGGCCTTGGGCTTGTTTTCCGGCGCCGCCGGCTGCTCCTCCTGACATGTCTCCTCATATTCTTCTTCCTCAACCGCGTCCTTCGCACCCTTATTGGCCGTTTTCTTAGACTTTTTATCCAAGCCTAGCTCATGGGCGCGCTTGGCAGCTTCCATAATATCCTTTTCCAACTGTTCAGCCAGCTCAGGATTTTCCTTGAAGAACTGCTTGGCACTATCCCGACCCTGACCCAGGCGGGTATCTCCCAAAGAAAACCAGGCGCCGGATTTCTGCACCAAATCGTATTTGACACCTAAATCTACCAGCTCTCCAATTTTGGAAATGCCTTCGCCGTACATAATATCAAATTCCGCTTCCTTAAACGGCGGCGCTACTTTATTCTTCACGATCTTACAGCGGGTACGGCTGCCCAGTAGCTCTGTTCCGTTTTTAATATGTTCGATCCGTCGCACATCTACCCGCACGCTGGCATAAAATTTCAGCGCCCGGCCGCCGGTTGTCACCTCAGGGTTGCCGTACATCACGCCAACCTTTTCCCGCAGCTGGTTGATGAAAATCGCAACGGTATTGGATTTGGCAATGGCACCGGCCAGCTTCCGCATGGCCTGACTCATCATCCGGGCATGAAGACCTACAAAAGAGTCACCCATATCGCCCTCAATCTCCGCCCGGGGCACCAAGGCCGCAACGGAGTCCACAACTACGATATCCACCGCGCCGGAGCGCACCAGCGCCTCAGCGATTTCCAGTCCCTGCTCACCAGTATCTGGCTGGGACACCAGCAGATTGTCAATATCCACACCCAAGGCCTTGGCATAAACCGGATCCAAGGCATGCTCCGCATCGATGAAAGCTGCCTCGCCGCCACTCTTCTGGGCCTCCGCGATGGCATGGAGCGCCACCGTTGTTTTACCAGAGGATTCTGGTCCATAGATCTCAATGATTCTGCCTCGGGGGAAGCCGCCAATGCCCAGAGCCATATCCAGACCGATGGAGCCGCTGGAAATATGAGATACATTCAGGTTGCTGTCCTCTCCCAGCCGCATAATAGAGCCTTTGCCGCATGTTTTTTCAATTTGCGCCAAAGCCTGCTCCAAAGCTTTCTTTTTATCTGTCGCTACATGCACCCGCTCTAAGGGTGGTTTTTTCTGTGCCATATGCATCCTCCTATGGTTTTTTCATTTCCTCTATTATACTACGAGGATAAAAATCATGCAACATTTGTTCGCTTTTTAGGCTTTCTTTCCAGTGACAATCCGCTGTACACCGGATAGATCTTCGTGTAATTCAATTTCACCGTAGCCGTTTTGATCTAAAATATCCGCTACCTGCGTACCCTGCCGCCAGCCGCATTCGAACATCACGATGCCGCCAGGCAGTAAAGCACTTTTCCAGTTTTGACAAATGCTGCGGTAAAAATCCAAACCGTCTACGCCGCCGTAAAGGGCCAATTCCGGCTCATAATCCTTGACACTGGCATCCAGTTCCCGCATTTCATTTCGGGTAATATAAGGGGGATTGCAGACTAAAATATGGAACTCTCCCAGTCGGCCATCATAGGGCTGCATAGCGTCCGCCTGAGCAGCCACATAATAGCTTTCCG
>CAZSBD010000007.1:0-21651 GCA_964605215.1 uncultured Oscillospiraceae bacterium
ATAGACATCACCCGAACCTGCTCCGGTGCCATCCAGGTGGGGAGTGCGCCGGCATACTTTTCAAGCAGATAGGCTAAGGTGCGCTCATAACAGCCCAGGCTGGTACGATGGATAATATAAGGACGAACCTTCTTGCCCTCCTGGTCGGTATATTCCATATCAAATTGTTCTGCCAGCAGCTGATCTACCTGAATGGTTACGATGGTATCCTCTTTGCCGAACACGTTCTTATACTGAATATCCAGCTTGGGGCCGTAGAAAGCCGCCTCATCTATGCCAATGGTGTACTCCACGCCCAGATCATCCAGAATTTTGCCCATAATACTCTGTGCTTCATCCCACTGCTCCGGTGTGCCGATATACTTCTCTGTATTGTTGGGATCCCACTGGGAGAACCGGAAGGTACAGTCTTCCAACATACCAACGGTATCCAATACATACTTTGCCAGCTCCAGACAGCCCTTAAACTCTTCCTCCAGCTGATCCGGACGAAGGATCAAATGACCCTCAGAAATGGTAAACTGGCGAACACGGATCAGGCCATGCATCTCGCCGGAATCCTCGTTGCGGAACAGTGTAGAGGTCTCGCCCAAACGCATGGGCAGATCCCGATAAGAACGGGCGCGGTTTAAAAATACCTGATATTGGAAGGGGCAGGTCATAGGCCGCAGGGCGAAGCATTCCTTGCTTTCATCCTGGGGATCGCCCAGCACAAACATACCATCCAGATAATGATCCCAGTGGCCGGAAATCTTGTATAGATCACTCTTGGCCATCAGCGGTGTTTTGGTCAGCAAATAGCCCCGCTTCTGCTCTTCATCCTCAATCCAGCGCTGCAGCAGCTGAACGACCCGAGCGCCCTTGGGCAGCAGAATGGGCAGGCCCTGGCCGATTACATCTACCGTAGTGAAATATTCCAACTCACGGCCAATCTTGTTATGGTCCCGTTTACGAGCCTCTTCCAAAGCGGCCAGATGCCCGTCCAGCTCGGATTTCTTCAAAAAGGCGGTACCGTAAATCCGCTTAAGCATTTTCCGGTTGGAATCGCCCCGCCAGTAAGCACCGGTGCAGGAGGTCAGCTTAATGGCCTTGATTTTGGAGGTATCCAACAGATGGGGGCCTGCGCACAGGTCTACAAAATCGCCCTGCTCGTAAAGGGTGATGAGAGCGTCCTCCGGCAGATCCTGAATCAGCTCTACCTTGTAAGGCTCCTCCTTGGCTTCAAAGAGGGCGATGGCCTCTTCTCTGGGGATCTCCCGGCGCTTCAGGGGAATGGCCTCCTTGACGATCTTCTTCATTTCCGCCTCGATCTTGGTGAGATCTTCCGGGGTAAAGGCTTCCTCTATATCGAAATCATAATAGAAGCCGTCATCAATAGCCGGGCCGATGGCCAGCTTTGCCTGGGGGTACAGACGCTTAACCGCCTGAGCCAGGACATGAGAGGCGGTATGGCGGAAGATCCAGCGGCCGTCCTTATCCTCAAAGGTAAGGATATTCAGCTGACAGTCCTGGGTGAGAGGCGTAGAAAGATCACATCTCTCCCCGTTGATCTGCGCACCCAGAGCCACTCTGGCCAGGCCGGCAGAAATGCTCTTGGCCACGTCGTAGCAGGTAGTTCCCTGCTCCACGGAAAGGGCCGTACCGTCCTTCAATGTTACTTGGATCATAATAACCTATCCTTTCTTTTTATGTGAAAAATTTCAAGCGTAAAAAAAGCCCCCGCCCCTGATGTTGATTCAGGGGTGAGAGCGATCCCACGGTTCCACCCTGCTTGCGAAGGAAACACCTTCGCCGCTTGGTTCCCGGTAACGTCGGTATCACACGCCACAGGTTTATGCCCCTGCAGGATTCCGGAGACGGTCCAGTGACCGGGTCTTTAAACCGCTTTCAGCCTGTGGCGGTTTTTCTCTGGCAAGACTGCCTTGTCACAAGTTCTCCATCATCATCTTTTCCATATACAGTTTTATCTTACACGTTCTCCCGTCTTTTGTCAATGGTCAAAAACGCTGGAAATATCCCCTAGCGGCGGACTTTTTATCCCGCTTCCCCGCCATTCAGGGCAGGGGCTTGCGCCCGAATGCTCTTTAAAAACCATTGTGCCTCCCCTTTGGAGGAAAAGGCGGTATAAGGCACCGGCATACCGGCATCGTCCCCGAAATACAGAAAAAAATGTTCCTGATCCGAGGTGAGACGAGTGATGCCGGAAAGAGCAACGGTTTCCTCCTGCCCGTCTTCCATCCGAAGAATCATTTTATCCCCATCCAGAATCATCTTCCGCGGCCCTAGCCGCTGGGTATTTTCCGGATTCCGAAAATATGCGGCATACTGCCGCCGGATATTCCATTTGGCATAGCCGCTGTACAAAGCCACCCAGCCAACGGCCAATACAGCAAACACAATGACTGTCAACACAGAATTTTGGGGGGAGCGAAGGGTTTTCCAAATGCCGCAGCCTGCAAAAACCGCAAAGCCTAAAATCTGACAAAGCCTGCGCCGGAAATGATAAGCCGGAATGGTCCGGCCCTGATCCACGCTGAAGGCCACATAATCTTCCAATGTCAATACATATTGCAGCTGCATATCTGTCTCCTTTTTCTCCGTCTCTTTTTTTCCTACCGTATGATAATATACGCCAAATAGGCGGCGTAACAAACAAGCATAAGAACGCCTTCCTTCCGGCTCAGCTGCCGCTTACCGGCGCACATGGGGAATAACATAATGCTGATGACAGCCAGGATTACGCTGTCGATAAAAGCCAGGTGCGAAGCCACATTGGGAATAACCAGGGAGGATGTACCGCCGATAAACAGCACGTTAAACAGGTTGGAGCCTATCACATTGCCCAAAGCCAGCTCCACTTCCCCCTTGCGGGCTGCTGTGATGGAAGTAACCAGCTCCGGCAAAGAAGTACCCACAGCCACGATGGTCAGGCCGATCAGCGTCTCACTCATGCCGAAAGCCTGTGCGATGAGCTTGGCATTGTCCACCACCAGATTGCCGCCCGCAATGACACCTGCCAGGCCGCCCAGGATATACACCACGCAGCGGAAGGGGGTGAGCAGCTTTTCTCCCTCCGGCTCCTGCATGGCAGCCCGGCTGCTGATGGCCAGACGAAGGAGCAAAAACAGATAGATCACCATGGTGATGAGCAAAACAGCGCCTTCCACACGGCTCACCTTCAGATCCCACAGGCAGATCGCCAGCAGCAGGCTGGCGCCGATGTTCCAGGGGAAATCCCGACGCAGCACCTCGCTGGACACAGGCACGGGAGCCATAACGGCGCAAACGCCCAGCACCACCAGCAAATTAAAAAAATTAGACCCAATGATATTGCTCAGCGCCAAATCGTTGCTGCCCTCCAGGCCGGCGGTGATGCTCACCGCCGCTTCCGGCGCACTGGTACCCATAGCCACAATGGTCAGGCCCACCACAATGGCAGGCACCCGCATCAGCCGAGCCGCAGAGGAGGCGCCCTCCACGAAGAAATCCGCGCCCTTAATCAGCAGCACAAAACCTACAATTAGCAACACATACATCATAAAAAATATCTCCTTCTCTCTGCAGAAAGGGTATAAAAAAAAGGCCTTTACCGCAGCGCAAAATCTGCGATAAAAGTCTCGTTACTTAGCGGTACGGATCCGGCCTTGCGGCGTGATGACGAATGAGACCACATCCTCCTGGATGTCAACTACTCCCTCTTATCATATTCTCCAGTATAACACAGTTTATTCAAATTTGGCAAGAAATTCTTTTCTGAATTAAAATCTTTTTATGGAAAAAGCAAAAGGCCCAATTTACCGGGCCTTTCGGCTTGTCAATAAAGTCGCTGTTCTTTCCCAATCCGCTATACTGGCAGGCGGAACAGGGTTCGCAGCAGCTCCTGCTCCTGCTCTTTGGAGGTGATGGGTGTGACCGACTGCTCCACGCCCCCCTTTTCCACATAATAGTTGCCGGAACGGATGGCGTGGCAAAACGCCGGGTCGTAAATGGACACCTTTGTAAATTTGTTAATCCGGGAATTGGGGTGATACTGGGCATAATAGGTGGGCAGCATAAAGTCCAGATCAATCTGCCGCTCCTCTGTAAAGCCTAAAATCCGCCGCCAGCCCACACCAGGCCGGTTCTGCCACATCAGCCAGCCCCAGAACTCGTCTTTTTCCAGCCTGTAATCGCAGCAGCCGTCCGGCTGGATTTGATCCGCTTCCAGCAGCAGAGGGATGCGGTGATGCTCATAATTAAAGCCTACGTCTGTCAGATACCGCTTGTCCCCCAGGATGACGCACATAACCCGATGGGTACGGCTTTGGATCAGGTCGGTTTTGGCAATGACCCGGGTGTTAAAGCTGACCACATCAAAGTCCAGGGATTCCAGCAGCCAGTTATACAGGGTGTTCAGCTCGGAGCAGACGCCGCCTCTTTTCCGGGTGACTACCTTGTCATATAAATGGGAATGATCCAGGCTGAGGGGAATCCCCGCCATAATATCCAGATTTTCAAAGGGTACCGTGGACTGATGCGCCATCTGCAGCTGCGTCAAATAAGAAAGATCCAGCTTTTCCGGATACACCATGCCGATCCGAGCCAGATAAGCGTCAATTTGGGGCCGCGTCATAGGCTGGCCTTTTAATTCTTCAAATGTCATTCTGATACACCTCTCTGCAAAAGATAAGAACCGCCTTCATACCCCATGATTGCGGTCAATTTCGATCTATTCATCGGGAATAACCGTCAACTGGCAACGCCCTTTTTGTACTTTTATGGTTCTTTACTTGCCAATGCGTGCCACACCGGTACGGACAGCGGCCTCAGCTACCGCCTTGGCTACGTTTTCCGTTACCCTGGGATCAAAGGCATAGGGCAGGATATAATCCGCGCTCAGCTCCTCGTCCGGCACGGTGGAAGCAATGGCGTAAGCGGCTGCCAGCTTCATTTCCTCGTTGATCTGGGAAGCCCGCACATCCAAAGCGCCCCGGAAAATACCCGGGAAGGCCAGCACGTTATTGATCTGGTTGGGGAAATCGGAACGGCCGGTACCCACGACAGCAGCGCCGCCTTTCTTTGCCTCCTCCGGCATAATCTCCGGCACCGGATTGGCCATAGCAAAGACCATAGGATTGGGCGCCATGGTCTGCACCATCTCCGCTGTCAGCACGCCCGGCGCGGACAGGCCAAAGAACAAGTCGGCGCCCACGATGACATCCTTTAAGGCGCCCTGCTTCTTTTCCCGGTTGGTGACCTTGGCCATTTCCGCCTGAGCCTGGTTCAGCTTATCGCAGCCCTCATAAACCGCGCCGAATTTCTCGCACATAATCACATCCCGAATGCCCAGCTGCATCAAAAGCTTGGTTACCGCGATGGCTGCCGCGCCGCAGCCGTTAACAACCAGCTTCAGATCTTCCAGCTTTTTGCCGGTGACCTTGCAGGCATTGATGACAGCCGCCGCACAGATACATGCCGTGCCGTGCTGATCGTCATGGAACACGGGAATATCGCAGACCTCTTTCAGCCGCCGCTCGATTTCAAAGCAGCGGGGTGCGGAAATGTCCTCCAGATTGATGCCGCCAAAGGAGCCGGCCAGCAGGCTGACTGTCCGGACAATCTCGTCTACATCCTTGGAACGGATACACAAGGGGAACGCATCCACATCGGCAAAGGCCTTAAACAGGGCGCATTTGCCCTCCATAACCGGCATGCCCGCCTCGGGACCGATATCGCCCAGGCCCAGGACAGCGGTGCCGTCTGTGATGACCGCCACCATATTGTGCCGTCTGGTATATTCATAGCTCAGATCTGCGTTGTCCTTGATTTTCAGGCAAGGCTCCGCCACACCCGGTGTATAAGCCATAGACAGCTCTTCCCGATTGGTCACAGGGCAGCGGGCAATGACTTCAATCTTCCCGGCCCATTCCTTGTGCAGCTGTAACGCTTTTTCCTTCTGTGTCATGACAAAAACTCCCCTTATAATTTAATGATAATATCGTTTTTCTGCAAAAACTGATTATATTCCTCCGGCAAAGGCCGGTCAGTGACAAAGGCATAAATGTCGGAAAGGCGGCAGAAGGAAGCGAAAGCGTCCTTGCCTACCTTAGTGGAATCCGCCATCAGGATAATCTTATCCGTATGGGAAACCACGCTTTTTTTCACTTCGGATTCCAGATAGGTGATGTTGGTCACGCCGCTCCGAATGGAGACGCCGGTAGCCGCCATAAACGCCTTATGAATGGTGACCGTGGCAATGTTTTCTAAAGAGGAAATACCTAAAAATGAGCTGGTATCACAGTTATAAATGCCGCCCAAGGCCAACAGCTCCAGATTGTCATATTTGGCGGCCTCCGCCATGGCGGGCAGGCTGTGGGTAATGACTGTGACGCCCCGGCGGTCTGACAAATAGGGCAGAACCCAAACCGCTGTGGAACCGGAATCCACAAAAATGGTATCTCCATCCTCTACAAATTCCGCCGCCATCTGGCCAATTCTTTCCTTGCTCTCCTGGTTCAGGGCCGCCTGCGCCAGGATCGGTGCAGCGTTATTCTGATTGACCGCAGTGACGCCGCCATATACCTTGGCGATCCGGCCTCGAGCCTTCAGCTCGTTCAAATCCCGCCGGATGGTGTTTTTGGATACGTCAAACACCCGGCAAAGCTCATCAATGGACACAGTTTCTTTTTTAATTACATATTGTTCCATGGTATTGAGTCTGTCAATTTTCATGGATGAACCTCCCTCCGAAAACCTATTCTTTTATCATACCAAAATTTAATGCAAAAGAAAAGCAAATATCCGGAAAATTCTAAAGAATTTATCATTATTTATCCTGTTTTCAGCCCGGACAGCAAAAAATATCCCAAGAAAGGGATGGTTTGGGGGAGGTCTCCTTGACACCCCGGCAAATCTCCTGTAGTATCAAAATTAGATAGGACAAATCGTGTGCAGGCATTACCTTTGGTGATGCCTTTTTTGCGCCCTCACACCGATTATGGTTCTGTTTTTATCACAAAAAGGAGGAATACAAATATGAAATTTATTTACGCCAGCCTGATTCAGAAGGGCAGATTCACCCTGGCCCAGGTGCCGGAGGCGTGGCGGGCGGAGGTTGCCGCCCTGATGGGAGAGGAGGCGGAAGCTTGATTGATTTCTTCACCCCCACGGAAGCGGTGACTATGGAAAATTTCAACAAGCGGCTGGCCGTCATCCGGGAGGCGCTGCCGGAGTTGAATTTAAAAATCGCCACCGGCAGCTATGTGGGAACCAACACCTATGGCGCGGAAAATCCCAATACTCTGTCCTTTGATTTTACGCCATCCTTCTTACTGATTTATCCTATGATCGGCGGCCGGCATGGCAGCTTATGTATGGTAAAAAACATTACAGAAGCTCGCGCCGGTTTAGGAAATATGAGCAGCGGCCAGTTCTGGGGATATTCTATAAACGTATCCTTTGACAATGATGGCAAAACAATTTCCTGGTATACTCCAAGCACGGAATCCTCAGCATATGTAGGTCAAATGAATGAAACCGGTAATACCTATGGCTACTTCGCCATTGGCGCATAAAAAAGGCCCCCGACTTTTCGTCGGGGGCCTTCCTATTTTGCTTTTCTTTTAATGAGATTCATTAAAATTACTTAGCAGCCAGTTCGATAACATTCTTGTCATCATCCTTCAGCTCGCCTTCGGTATCAACAACCAGCAGAGCGATTTCGCTGTCGCTGTTGTCAACATACATGAATGCGTTAGCCTTATACTTACCACTGTCGAGAGCCTCTGCGGAGGTGATGGAACCGCCGTCTTCTGCGGTCCAGCTGCCAGCGCTGGAGTTAGACATATCAATGTAGATGATGGTAGTATCGGAAACGATCTTAGCAGAAGCCAGATCGTTGTAGAAAGTGATCAGCTTGCTTGTGCCGCTGCCAGTCTTGTCGATTGCGCCATAGCCAGCATACTCATTTGTACCAACGCCATCGCCATCGCTCAGAATGTCAATGTTCTTAGCCAGATTGTAGTCGCCGTCAAACTTAACGATGTCGCCATTGTTCAGGTCGCCAATCTTGGTTTCGTCCGTCTCAACCTCGGTCTTCTTGCCGTCAGCAGTGATCATATCCAGATATACCACTCTGTCGCCATCCGCATTGGTCTTGGTGTAAGCGCTGGTTACAACGCCGTACAGAGTGCTGTCGGAAGCTGCGTTGTCCTTGGTATTGATGTAAGCGTAAACGACATCGCCGTCGTCATTTACAACGTAGATGCTGTTTGTGCCGGATTCTACAGTCATAGACTTGTAGCCGGAGATATCCACACCAGATACAACCTTGTACTTGGTATCGTTGCCGCTGATGTACTGCAGGTAAATAACGGCATCGTCATCGATGGGATCACCGGAGATGGTCTCTGTCTTGGAGTAGTAAGCTCTGTCTTCGGCAGTGCTCATTGTCTTCGCCTTCAGCTCGGAGCCAGCGCCGGTCAGAGCATTCTGAGATACGGGAACCAGAGTATAGTCGCCGCCATCTTCTTCATAGGTGTACATTGCATTCGAAACAAATCCCAGCTTATCCAGGTCAGAGTCCTTTGTCAGATCTGTAGCGCTGCTATCACCCTGCTCATCGCCAACTGTAGTGCCGATTGCTTCTACGTTGATAACCTTCTCGGTACCGTCATCGAAGATAACCTTGGTCTCGTAGCCGGAATCCAGAGACTTATAGTCGCCGATGGACTTAACTACCAAAGTATCCAGATCGGTAGAAGCGGTGCCCTCTACATAGTAAGCATAGGTGCCGTATACATATACGGTGTAGGTGTTGCCAGTCTTGGGCGTATTATTGGCATCCTTGGTGTAGGACAGGTCATACCATGTACCGTTAAGCTCAACTTCACCGCTCTTAGCAGCCTGTGTCTTACCAGAAACGATATCAGCCTTGGTGATAACATTGTTGCCGGTGAACAGGTCAACGTCAACGAATACATAGTCGTCCTTTGCGTAGCCGGAGTACAGTACCGGTGTGTCGTCTTCCAGATCCAGCTTAGCGCCAGTGGTTGTGGTATCGCCGCTGGTGTTTACTGTTCTGTAAGTAACAGAAGTGCTGTTTACAACAGTCAGCTTGGAGAATGCCTTCTCGTAAAGGATGATCACATCAATCTTGTTGTTATCATCATTGGAGATTGCCTTTACTTCAAAATCACTGTCGTTGATAGCGTCTGCAATGTAAGCCACATTTGCGTTGGTCACATTACCGGTCTTAACGGTGCTGCTCAGAGTAGCATTTGTATCATCCAGAGTATACAGGGTATCGATCTCCTTGTCAACGCCGTCAACCGTGTAAACGGTCAGAGTATCGTCAATGCTGTACTTCTTACCGTCGATCTTGATCTTAGTCTCGTTGGAAACCGTATCAATATCGGAAGCCTTTGCTTCTACTACAGTGTTTTCATCGCTGGCGTATACGCCGTATACCTTGGTTTCCTTCTTACCGGTGGTGGAAGAAGTGGTCTTGTACAGGATCTTAACGTCCTGACCAATCAGATCAGAGTAGTCAGTAGTTACATCCTCAAAGGTATCCATCTTGCCAGCATTGTTTGCTTCTGTATCATCTCTGTCGATCTCCAGGTAATCATCATCACCGGAGGTCAGACCTACGTTACCGGATACCAGCAGAGTACCGGTTACGCTCTCCAGATCCAGGAACTTCTCGCCGACAGTTTCCATATCGGTACCCAGCTGGGTCTTATTGGTGTAGGACTGATCGTCGCCGTCAAAACGAACGGTCTTAGCGTCCAGGGTGTTGTAGATTTCCTGCGCAGCGTTCTCTCTGTACAGAGCGACTGCCAGATCCTGATATACATCCTGGAACAGCTTGTTCTCATCACCCAGAGCGGCGGTGTTGATTGCCCAGGTAGAACCGGTCAGGCCAGCCTTTTCAGCATTGTAGCCCATGCAAACCAGCAGCATCTTGCCAGCTTCCAGACCAGTTACGGTCGCATCGGGATCAAACGTGGTAGCGGATCTGCCGCTGATGATGCCCAGAGACGCACAGTACTTGATGTAGGGAGCAGCCCAGGTGCTACTGATATCGGTGAAGGTGGTGGACAGGCTGGAATAGGTTACAGCGCCGTCATCCTTACCGGTACGCAGCACGTAAATCATCTTCGCCATCTCACCACGGGTAACGGTCTTCTGCGGAGCAAAGGAGCCGTCACTGTTGCCCTTGATAATGCCAAGGGAAGACAAAGCGCCCACTGCTTCGGTCTGCGTGATATCCGCATCGTCAGTGAAAGCGCTCGCGGAAATGAACATGGTCATTGCGGTCGCAAATGCCAGGGTCATTGCCAGAACTTTTTTCAAAGTCTTCATGATGTTTTCCTCCTATAAAATTTCTGCTGGGGCATAACGCCCCTTGGCAATGCTTATTTTATAGGCTAAAATTTGCATCGTCAAGATTTCTGATTTCTTTGTAATTTAACTGTAATTTTACCTTTTTGGTCAGATTTTCCCGCTAAAAAGTTCGAAAAAATAGATTTTAAAAAGTTTAAATTTTCTTTTGTTTCCCCGCTTTCTTTCCTCTATTTCAAGAGAAAAAATGCAAACGGATTTTTATAAGTTTGCACTTTTTTATAGTTTGTACATTTAAATGCAGATTTTAATATTTGTTCGTTTGGAGACATATTTATTTTTTATGTTTCCTTTGTCGGCATGCAGGGCAAGAGAAAAAGCCAGGCCGCAGCCTGGCTTTTTCTCTTATTCTTCCTTTTGAGGGAGGACTTCCTCCGGGTCGATCATCTGGCCGCCCCGGTACATTTCCAAATGAAGATGGCTTTCCATCTGGCTTTCCATCTGATTGGAATTACCGATGGCGCCCAGCAGAGCGCCGGCCTTCACCGCATCTCCCTTCTTGACTTTGATTTTATCGCTGAGGCCGGTATAGCGGCATGTCAGATCGTTGCCCAGGTCCAGAGTCACGCAGTTTCCGTAGAGCGGATCCTGGCTCACATCTGTGACCGTGCCGTCACCCACGGCATAGATCCGGTCTCCAGCCTTACCGGCGTAATCTGTCGCCTTATGCACCCGCCAATCCCCCATGGTTACATCATACTGCAGGGTATCCTCGGAGAAAACCTTCAGCACGCTGGCATTTTTCACAGGAAGCACCAGGCCGCTTTTTGTCTGGCTTTTACCCAGGGTCGGGGTGCTCGGATCCTCCTTGTCAGAGGTATCCTCGGTCTGCTGGGCAACAGAGGCGGTCTGGGATGTTTGGGGCGTTTCCGACGGAGCGTCCGGTATGTCCTCATCCGGTTCATCGGACTGCATGACCTGACGGATAGGGGACTGGTTCTGGACACTGGCCGGCTCGTCCGGCGTCCAGAACAGGACATAGGCGGACACGGCAATGGCCGCCAGGCAGAGGACAAGGATTATGTAGAATCCTTTATCCTCAGATTTCCGGCTTTCCGCCGGCTGTTGTGTTTTCATGTTCTCAACACCTCCGCTCTCATTATGGGCAGAAGGAAAGAAATTTATACATCAGCCGCCTAATTTTTCAATTTTTGTACCAGTATAATAATGGGCGAGGATCTCTTCGCAGCTTTTGCCCTCCTGCGCCATTTTTCGGGCGCCGTACTGGCTCAGCCCCACGCCGTGGCCGTAGCCGGCGGTGACAAAGGTAATGGAATCCTCGGTACATTTCAGTTTAAAATTGGTGGAGTGGAGGCCGAACAGGCTGCGGATATCCGTACCCTTCACGGTCACGCCGCCGCAAGTGGCGGTGATAATGCCGCCGGCCTTGCTGCGATTGGAGGCCGTAAACCATGTGTCCGGCGCACCCTTTAAATAAATGCCGGCATACCGATCCCCCATCCGTTTGCGGAAATCCGCGGCGGAAACGGTGACGGAATGGGAAAAAGCGGAGCAATCCGACCCGCCAGTGCTGGAAACCGACTGCAAATAGGGAATGTCCGATCCCCAAACATCGGCGGCGCTTTCTGTCCAGTCCCCCGAGGCGGCATGGAAGACCGCGATAATAGGGGAGCCGTTATAGGTTAAGACCTGTCCCTGGGTGGCTTGGACAGCAGATTCCACAGCGGATTGATATTTTTTGCGGTTATTTCCCCATGCCGCTACGGCCTTTTGGGATAAATCGGTATAGGCGGTGCAGTGGGTGCTGTCTCCGCATACATCCGCCCCCTTGTGCGCGCTTTCAGAAGAACCGCCGTTTTGCATTTTGTAAACCAGATAGGTGCGGGCGGCAATGGCCTGGCACTTTAAAGCCTCAGGCGGGAAAGAGGCGGGCATTTCAGAAGCCACTACCCCGGCCACATAGGTCTCCAGGGGCAGAGTTTTCACCTCCCCGTCAATCAGCGCCCGAATGTTTTGAAAATTTCCGGAAAGCGTAGAATTCTGGCTGTTTTCCTGGGAGTTTGTTTGGGCTTTTTCCCCATTGGAGCTGTCGCTCCCATTTTCCTTTTCCAAAGGCGCGGCGTTGATCCGGTCTTCATCGCTGGGGATCTTCTCCTGAGCCGCAGCAGACACCGCCTGCGCTCCGGCAGCCTGTCCGGTATAGGCCGTATAAAAAAAGGGCGTGACATACATCAGGGTAATCAGGGCAAGGCCCAGGGCAAATATCTTCCGCATTTTCAATTTCCTCCTGTTTCGGACATAGGATTTGACTTTTTGTGTGAAGTAGTATAAAATAGGTGTATTATTTAGTGAATATTGAATAATACTTGAACATGATATATGGAGAGGTGACCCCTTATGCGAACAATGAATCATTCAGATCCCATGCTCATTCAAAGCCTATGCGAGAGTTTTCAGAATAATAACCATATTGAGCGGGGATATTTCACCAAGTACGGCGTGAAAAACGGTTTGCGGAATGCCGACGGTACTGGCGTACTGGCAGGCTTAACAAACGTCAGCAGCGTACATGGTTATATTGTCAATGAGGGGGAACGACAACCCATCGAAGGTCATCTGACTTATCGGGGCTATGACCTGTTTGACCTGTTGGACGGCTTCGCTTCCGAAGACCGCTTTGGCTATGAGGAAGTGGCTTACCTGCTCATCAGCGGCAAGCTGCCCAGCGAGGAACAGCTTTCCAGCTTCAAGCACAACATCGGGGAAGCCCGCCACCTGCCGGAAAACTTTACCGAGGATATGATTATGCGTGCCCCCAGTAAGGATATTATGAACAAGCTGGCCGGCGCTACCTTGGCTCTGTATTCCTATGATTTCAACCCGGATGACACCTCCCTGCCCAACCTGATGCGGCAGAGCATTGAGCTTTTGGCCAAATTTCCGGTTATTATTTCCCACGCTTACCAGGCAAAGCGCCGGTATTATGACCATGCCAGCATGTATCTCCATCAGCCTTTGCCGGACAAATCCACAGCGGAAAATATCCTGCGTCTGATCCGCCCGGATCGTCAATACACCCATGAAGAGGCCCGGTTGCTAGACCGATGTCTCATCATTCACGCAGACCACGGCGGCGGTAACAACTCCGCTTTTACCACCCGTGCGGTATCCTCCTCCGGTTCCGATACCTATTCCGCTATCGCAGCGGCTGTCGGCTCCCTGAAGGGGCCCCGTCACGGCGGCGCTAACCTGCGGGTTATGCAGATGTATGACGATATGATGGAAAAGGTCAGCGACACCTCCAACGAAAAGGAAGTATATGACTATCTGGTTCGGGTCCTGCGCAAGGAAGAAAACGACCACAGCGGCCTGATCTACGGCATGGGTCACGCAGTCTACACCTGCAGCGATCCCCGTACGGTATCCCTGAAGGCCACCGCTATGCCGCTGGCCAAGCAAACCGGCTTTGAAGAGGAGTTTGCTCTTCGGGAAATGGTAGAGCGTCTGACGCCCCAGGCTTATGCAGAAGTGAAGGGCGAAGAAAAAATTATGTGCGCCAATGTGGATATGTATTCCGGTCTGGTTTACCAGATGCTGCGCATTCCCACTGAGATGTACACCCCCCTGTTTGCTACCGCCCGCATCGCCGGCTGGCTGGCACACCGCTTGGAGGAAGCCACCGCAGGCGGCAAGATTATGCGTCCGGCTTATAAGTCCATTACCAAAAACAAGACTTATATCAAGCTGGCCAACCGTTAAGGTGCGTGCATTATGAAAATGGAAATCAACGGCAAAAAGATTTTTAAAGTAGAATGCGGCAAAAAGCTGTTTGGCGTTTGCAACGGCTTAGCCCTGTTCTTTAACATCCATCCTTGGATTATGCGGGCCATTTTCATCGGTCTGGGTCTGATCCATGGCATCGGTATTCTTCTCTATTTTGTAGCGGCCATCCTGTTGCCCAAAGAGGAAATGCGATAATTTTAAAGGCTCCCTTAAAAAAGGGAGCCTTTTGGATACACAAAAACTCCCTCCGTTCTGGAGGGAGTTTTTTGTTCGTTATGTAATTATTATAATAGAAATTACAATCCGTATAGATTAAAGGTAGGAAATTAGCTTGCCAACTTCCTTACGGGGCGGTGTATCCGGAGTTTCTGCCGGGTAACCCATAGCTACCAGCGCGCCAACTCTCTGGCCTTCGGGCAGGTGAATGGCTTCCGCTACAGAAGCTTCGTCAAAGATACCCATAATGCAGGTACCGATGCCCTTTTCGTGAGCGGCCAGGCACAGGGTCTGGGTCGCGATGCCTGCGTCAAACATCTCCCACTCTTCGCCCTTGGAGGTGGTGTAGGAGCCATCCCGCTCAAAGCCGGAGCGCTTGGTCACATAAGCCACAACCATCAATGCAGTGGCTCTGGTGATGGTCTTGGTATTGTAGGTGAAGTCCAGTACACAGCTGTTTGCGATCTTCTCCTGCACAGCCTTGTCCTCGACCACGATATAGCGGGCAATCTGGGTGTTTTTCCAGCTGGGCGCGAACCGAGCGGTTTCTACCAGCTCCTCCAAAACCGCATGGGGAATCTTTTCATCGGTAAATTTCCGAACGCTTCTTCTGGTCTTAATGCATTCTAAAACTTCCATAATAGTCTCCTTTATTTAAAATATTATTTTATATCCGCAGCCTTACGGCCTTTCTCACAGCATTTCATACTTCAGGCGGACGATTTCTTCCGACAGCCCCCATTGCCTGGCAATGGACTGGACATTCATTTCACAGATTTCCACCGGGTCAATGAGCAGTTCGGCGGCAAACAAATCCGCCTCTTTTTCAAATCGGCTCATAAAATAATGGCATTGCCGAGCCATAAACAGGAAATTCTGCCCTTCGTGGAGCCTGGCATGACCCAGCTCATGGGCGCATATCCGGCGGCGCTCCCCGCTTTCCATATCCTCATTGAGATAGATCAGCTGACAGCCCTCGTAATTTTGATAAAAGCCCCGGATATGCGCAGGCAAGGGACAGTCAATCACATAGATGCCCAGCTGATCACACAGGGCAAAGGGGTCTCTAGTCTGATAGGTCTGAACCAGCCTTACCGCTTCTTCTCTCGCTTGTCTCATCCGCGCCCTTCTTTCTTCCGATGTTTTGGGAGGCAGCGATTTCCGCACCCAGCTTCATAGCCGCGAAGATCTTTTCCAGATCCCCTTCCTCCAGCAGCTGGCCGTTGAACATCAGGCCTTCCTGATCCATCAGGGCTTCCTTCCATTGCTCCAGCATACCAGCTACATCGGCCTGCACACCGCTGCGAACCTTAGGCACATCGGCGCTGCCGGAAAGCAGCCAGTCCGTGGTCACATTAAAAATCCGGCACAGCTTGACCAGCACCTCACCGGAAGGCTCCCGCCGGTTTTGCTCATACATGCCCACTGCGCTGGCGGAAATGCCCATCCGCTCCGCCAAGTCCTTTTGCGTCATCCTGGCTTCCCGCCGCAGCTGTCGGATCCGCTCCCCGATCATAACCTGCGCCTCCTTTTCTCTCGTTGTTTGTGTGTATATTATCACACAAATTGTGTTTTGTCAACTGTGAAATTTTATATTTTTCCCTTGACCGCACACGAATCGTGGTGTAATATAAAAATTAGATCCAGAATTTGTCTTTTTGACAAGTCATGGCTTATTTTTTTACACTATAGCTACACAATTCGTGTTTTCGGAGGGGAGTTTATGAATTTACAGGAAATGGCCACAGAATATCGGGAAAATATGCAGCTTTTGGAACAGCGGGTGGAAGAGCTGGAGGCCTTGCTGCCCTCTGCCGGCGCCACCCGTAAGCACAAGCTGCGCATCCGCATCCGGCGGCTGCGGGACATCATTTATGAAAACATGCAGACCATTTTATATCTGGAGGATTATTATAACAAGGACAGCAGCCACCGGCCGCCGTGCTGAAAGGAAAGGCTCCCCATCGGGGAGTCTTTTTTCTTACTTCTGATGATAGCCTTCCAAAAAGTCTCCCAGCCGCTCCATAGATACCTTTAAGGTATCCACGCTGGGCAGGTACACAATCCGGAAATGATCCGGTGCGGGCCAATTAAAGCCGGTACCGCAGGTGATAAGGATCTTCTTTTCCCGCAGCAGATCCAGGGCAAACTGCTCGTCATTGACGATGCCGAACTTTTCCGTGTCCAGCTTGGGGAAGATATAAAAGGCAGCCTTGGGCTTTGTGGTGGAAACGCCGGGAATGGCGTTCAGAACCTTGTAAATATACTCCCGCTGCTCATAAATCCGGCCGCCGGGCAGCAGCAGCTGATCCGCACTCTGGGTGCCTCCCAGGCAAGTCTGAATGATGCTCTGCGCCGGCACATTGGAGCAAAGGCGCATAGAGGACAGCAGGTTCAGCCCCTCAATATAGCCCTTAGCATGCTTCTTTTCTCCGCACAGGCACAGCCAGCCGCAGCGGAAGCCTGCAATCCGGTGAGATTTGGACAGACCGTTAAAGCTCAGGGTCAGAAGATCCGGAGCCAAGGAAGCCAGGGCCACATGGGTTTCCCCATCCATCACCAGCCGGTCATAGATCTCATCCGCAAAAAGAATCAGGTCATATTCCCGAGCGATCTGGACAATGCCCTCCAGCACCTCCCGGGAATACAACGCGCCGGTGGGATTGTGGGGGTTGATGACCACAATGCCCTTGGTGCGGGGGGTAATCTTACTGCGGATATCATCCAGGTCCGGATACCAATCCGCCTGCTCATCACAGATATAGTGGACAGCCTTACCGCCGGACAGGATAACCGAGCCGGTCCACAGAGGATAATCCGGTGCGGGAACCAGGATCTCATCTCCGGTGTTTAAAAGGGCCTGCATACTCATCTGGATCAGTTCGCTGACGCCGTTGCCGGTATAAATATCATCCATGCCCACATTGGGAATCCCCTTGAGCTGGCAATACTGCATAATGGCTTTGCGGGCGCTGAATAAGCCCTTAGAATCTGAATAGCCTTCCGTTTCTGCCAGGTTGCTCATCATATCGCTGATAACCTCATCGGGGGCCTTGAGGCCGAAGGGCGCCGGGTTGCCGATGTTCAGTTTAATAATATCCAAGCCCTGGGCAATCATTCGGTTGGCTTCATCCATCACCGGCCCGCGTATCTCATAGCGTACGTTGCTGAGTTTGCTTGATTTGTCAAAAGTTCTCATAATAACCATCCTTTTCATTGGCGTTTAATCGGAAGGGGATAAAAAAAGCCCTAAGCCAAATAAATCCTTGGCTTAGGGCGAACTGACATGTCCGTGTTACCACCTAAATTCGGAGAAAACTCCGCACTCATCCGATACTAGCATATCGCTGTCCTCATAACGGTGAACGATCCGTGAAAATCTACTAAGCGGAGCCGTTGGACTTCCCTGCTCGGGGACTGCTTCCCTGCTTCTTCCCAAAAGACTTGCACCGACCGTCTTCTCTCTGTCTGTTCGGAAACCAGGTACTCCTTCCCGTCTTTGCATTTTCCTATAGAATTATGTTAGCACAGGAATAGGCATTCGTCAATCTTTTTTTCCGTTAGCTCAGTTTCTCCTGGCCCTGACTGTTAAAGGGATCCTTGACTTCCGGCTTGCCGCTGAGCATATAAAAAGTGAAGGTGCCGTTTTCCAGCAAAACGCCTTCGTCATTGACGATTTCAATGTTATAAACGGAAACGGACTTGCCCTGCCGCACCTCGGTGGCGGTACATGTAATATACTGGGTATGCATAGCCGGGCGGATGAAATTCATGGTTCCGGTAATGGTGGAAACCGGGCTGCCATAGGTGGAAGCCGCCGTGCCGCTGACGCTGTCCGCCAGGGAATACAGACAGCCGCCATGAACGGAGCCATAAGGGTTCAGATGCTTAGGCTTCAGCTTGATGCGACCCTTAGCATAGCCCTTGCCAATCTCCAAAAATTCCATATCCAGCATTTTCATATAGGGGTTATCCACCACTTCTTTGCGGATGTTTTCTTCCAAAATCGTATCTTCCAACATCAAAATCTACTCCTTTTTTATGCTTTTTTTGTTTTTATCCGAATAAATTTTATGGGAAACGCAATCGCTCCGGAAGGCCGTCTCCGAAAAACTTTTCTCTCTGTCTGACATCTCCTTACTCTTTAGGTTCGTCCGGCTTATGCAAAATATTCACATCCAAATGCTCGTAGGCCATGGAAACACCGTATTTTTCATAGAACTTGGGCACAGCCTCCAAAAGATCAAAATACACATCCCAATAATCCTCGTTTTTACACCAAACCCGCACCGTGTAATGGATACTGCTCGCCCCATATTCGCAAACCCGGATAAAGGGAGCCGGATCAGACAGGGTTTTGGGGACGCTGTCCACCGCTTCTGCCAGAGCTTTTTTCACCGCGTCTATTTCATCGTCATATTCCGCGCAAAAGACCAGATCCACCCGGCGTTTTTCCTCCTTGCTGTAATTGATGATATTGCTGGCGGAAATGTCCTTATTGGGCACATAGATCAGCTTATTGTCAATGGTTAAAATGTGGGTATAGATCAGGCCGATTTCCTTAACCGTACCGCTGACGCTGCTTTCAATAAAATCCCCGATATCAAAGGGATGGCTGAGAAGAATCATAATGCCGCTGGCTAGGTTGGACAGGGAGCTTTGGACGGACAGGGAAATGGCCAGACCCAGCAGGCTGAATACCGCCAGCAGGGAGGTCACCGGAATGCCGATACAATCCGCCACGATCAAAATCAGAATAAAATCCAGCAGCAGCTTGAGGGCCTTTTTCAAAAACCGGCGGAAACCCTCCATCACATTCATTCGGTCGATCACAGGATTTAAAAGGCGCCTAATGATGCGAATGGCCGCATAACAGATGACAAAGGTAATGGCGGCAGAAATCAGGGTAGCCAGGCTGAAATTGCCCAGGCTAAAGCCCAGGGTATCGCTTAAGGACTGAGACACATGGCTCAGGGTGTCGCTGACATTGCCGGTCACCGCTTCCACAGCATCGGTGGCAGCCTCGGCTGCCTTTTCAGTTGTTTGTTCGTTCATCGCATTCACCCTTTCCAACTTCGTTTGTCAACAATATTTTTTACACCGTTAAAGTCTGAGCAATCGCCCAACTGAGCATTTTATAGGCTTCTGGCATTCTTTGAGGGAATGCCATGTTCGAATGGACAGCCTGCTTTATCCGATGGATTCCTTGATCTCCCGGCCTTCCTTCAAAAGCTGCCGCAGCTCATCCCAGTTTTCCGCCTGGATGGCATCCCGGTATTCTGTCAGATGCTTTAGGATCTGGTCGATCTCCTCCACCAGCGGCTCCTTATTCCGGATAAACAGCTCTGTCCACATATCCTCATTCAGTTTGGCTACCCGGGTCAGATCCCGATAGCTGCCTGCGGAATAGCCGTTATGGTTGAGAGCCTCCGGGCTTTTAATATAAGCGCTGGAAACAACGTGAGCCAACTGAGAGGTAAAGGCGATCATCTTATCATGCTGCCGGGCGCTGCAGCGGACTACGTTGGCAAAGCCCAGCGCATAAAAGAAGCCTTCCATTTCATCTACCGCCCACAGAGGGCTGCTTTTGGTCTGAACCAGAATCATGCTGGCATCGTCAAACAACGTGTCCTGGGCATAGGCATAGCCGGAAAATTCCCGGCCTGCCATCGGATGGCCGCCGATATAGTGAACGCCGGCTGCCAAGGCATCATCCTCCAGGCTCTTGACCATATATTCCTTAATACCTACCATGTCCACAAGGAGACAGCCCTTTTTGAGCTTCGGCATCACGTCCTTGAGAAAATTAATGGCCACCTGGGGATACAGGCCTACAATCAAAAGATCCATTTCCTGCCAGCCGGCTTCCTGAGCATAGCCGTCAACCGCGCCATCTGCTATGGCATAATCCACCACGCTGTCCGGCTTATTCCAGCCGTAAACCTGGCACGACGTATATTTTTTTAAGGTCTTTGCCATCGAACCGCCCATGAGACCCAGTCCGCAGACCGCTACTTTTTTAATCATGTCCTTCTCCCTCCTGTATCCATACTACAAAATCCAGTGCGCCTCAGACGCATCATCCAATCCCTGAGCCTTTACTGGAAAGCCGCAGTTTTCCGCTGATAGCTTATAAGCGTATCCGGCGAAAATAGGGCAGCTGCATCCAAAGATACATCCAAACCGCGCCGCACATATTTAAGATCCAATCATCCACATCACAGCTGCCCGTATAGGTCATCAGCTGGACGATTTCCACTAAAGCAATTATCACACCCATCCGCCAGAAAAAGCCCCAAAAAGGCCGCATACGGCGAAAAATCGCTGGCCCAAAAAAACCCAAGGGCGCAAAGGCCAGTATATTTCCCAGCATATTGATAAAAAAGTTTTCCCGGGTCATATGGCCGTTGTGATAAGTAAAATAATAGTTGCGGATCGTCGTCAGGGGATGGAGATTCAGTCCTTGGCGGGTCACGTGGCGGCCCATATCATAGCTGAAAAACAACAGGGCGGCTAAAATACAAATATAATATAAAAACAGCACCCAGACGGTCAGCGCAAACAGCTTAGGCTGCTGAGCCGGAAAACATGTTTTCAAAAGCCTGTAGGAAATTAACGTCAGGACAAACACCATGCCGGCAAAGATCAGCCGGGCGGCAATGCTCATAACCTGGCCGCCAAAGTATTCCTGATACACGTCCAGTCCCATTAAAGCCAAAGCGCAAAGATACAGCAATATGCCTATCAATCTTTTCACAGCCCAACCTCCCTTGACCGGATGCGCCTTTATCATTCAGGTCATTTATATTCTGTCGGTTTTTCCCCGTACTTTATATCCATGACTTGCGTTCATTATACCATAGGGCTGCGGAAAAAGATACTTTTTTCCCCGGTAAAAAAGTTATGCACTTTATCCACAGAATTATCCACAGCTTTGTGAATTGTGGGGAAAAGCTTCAGGCAGCAAAAAAAAAGGACGATCCTCAGATCGTCCTTTTTCCATGTAGGCGTTGACTTATCTTCCCGGGCCGTCGCCAGCCAAGTATTGTCGGCGTAAATGAGCTTAACTACTGTGTTCGGAATGGGAACAGGTGTACCCTCATCACCATAAACACCTACTCTTTTTACGAAATGTTTCCGTAAAAAATATATGAAACAAATTGCTTTGTTTGCTTCCCTCTTACCAGGGTTTGTACCCTGAAAACTGAACAAATGGATGAAGTAAGCTTCTCGAGTTTACCCAATTAATTCTTAGGTCAAGCCCTCGACCTATTAGTATCAGTCCGCTCCATACATTACTGCACTTCC
>CAZSBD010000008.1:0-20890 GCA_964605215.1 uncultured Oscillospiraceae bacterium
AAGCAGAAGGCAAACCGGATTTTTACGCCATCGGTGATAATTTTAACGATATTTCTATGATTGAGGCGGCGAAACTGGGTTTTGCCCCGGCCAATGCCGAGTCTCAGGTTCAAGGGAAAGCAGACCGGGTAGTATCCTCCAACAATGAGCATGCCATTCGGGATGTTATTTTATATTTAGATCAGATTTACAGATAGGAGCGAATTCGTATGAAAAATATGACAGAAAAAGCAATGGAATACCACAAGAACGGCTGCAACTGCTGTCAGGCAGTTTTCTGCGCTTATGCAGAAGAAATGGGTATGAAGTTTGAAGACGCTTATAAGATTGCAGAAGCCCTGGGCGGCGGTATGGGCGGCAGCAAGGAGCATATCTGCGGCGCGGTTTCCGGAGCGCTGATGGCCGCTTCCATGATGAACAGCGATGGCCAGCCCGGCAAAAAGAGCCAGCCTGCTACTTATGCCCTGTCTCAGAAGATCCTGAATAAGTTTGCAGAGAAGAACACCTCTGTAGTCTGTAAGGACTTGCTGGGGCTCAACGGCAAGAAGCTGAGAAGCTGCCCTGGCTGTGTAGAGGACGCTGCACAGATTCTTTATGAAGTGATGAGCGAAGCAGAATAGAAGCAAACGGATGAGAGGAACCTCATATGAAAAGAATTGCAAGCTTTTCCGTAAATCATGACAAGCTGGAAAAGGGTATGTATATTTCCCGGATTGACGGTGATGTGGTGACTTATGATATTCGTATGAAGAAGCCCAACGGCGGAGACTATCTGTCCAACGGTGCGCTGCATACCTTTGAACATCTGTTTGCCACCTATGCCCGTAATTCCGAGGATTCAGATCAGGTGATCTATGTAGGCCCTATGGGCTGCCGCACTGGCTTTTATTTTCTCGTGCGGGACGGGATGTCTCATCAGAAGGCCCTGGAGTTGGTACGCCAGAGTATGCGCTTTGTAGTGGATTTTGAAGGTGTCATTCCTGGCAGCCAGCGAATCGAATGCGGTAATTATTTGGAGCATGATTTGCTGGGTGCTAAGACAGCGGCGGCGGATATGCTGCAGGTGCTTAAGGATTGGACACCGGAGCAGATGAAATATCCGGAATAAAATCGAACGTAAATAAGAGCAGAATGCCATGGCATCCTGCTCTTTTTGCTTATCCTCTTGATTTTTAGAAAGAAGAACTTAAAAAACTGCTAAAAATACAGTATAAATTTTGTCAGTTTGAAAGAAATGCAGGAAAAAATTCCAATTCGACAAAAAACGTCAAAAAATGCAGGAAAAAAACGGTATAGTGTTTGATACATAGACTGCAATAAAGGGAGGATAAATAATTTATCATGAAAGAAGAGCAAACAATAGATGTGCGGTATTTACCGATTAAACAGGAGATGTGCTGGGAAGGCGAGACAAGAGAAGTCTATGGTATCGCAGCGGCGCAGGGGGAAAAGATATTGGAACAGATACCCAATGTATGCATAAGTGGGGAACAAGCCCAGAGATTGGTTAGCATTCTCAATGAGCAGCAGGTTTCCAGGCTGCATTTTCGGGAGATTTTGTACGATCTGATCGCGGAAGGATAGGCTTTGACAGATAGAACAAAAAGGAGTATACTGATTTCTATCACATAATAGGGAGTCTGCGATGAGTTTTTTAGAAGTTTTTCTCATTGGCGTAGGCCTGAGTATGGATGCGGTAGCAGTATCTATGACCAACGGCATGGTTTATCGAGAAAAAGGATGGTCCCGGAAACGATGGATGCCGGTTTATTTTGGTTTTTTTCAGTTCCTGATGCCGGTTTTGGGTTATTATGCCAGCGGCTTTTTGGCCAATGTGATCAGCCAATATGCGGGAATTGTAATTTTTGTGATCTTGGGTGTGATTGGCGGCAAGATGATCAAAGACGGTTTTGGAGGCAGCGAGGAAAGCGCAGAGAAAGCCAGCCTCACGCATAAAATGCTGTTTTTTCAGGCCATTGCTACTAGTATAGATGCTTTTGCTGTCGGCATTGGCTTTCAGGCGATGCGTTTGGCGGCGTTTGGCCCTAGCCTTTTGATCGGGGTAACTACTTTTTGTCTGAGTCTGGCAGCAATTTTTGTGGGAGAAAAATTTGGAACATTTTTGGGAAATAAGGCTCAGATTCTGGGTGGCATGATTTTGGTTCTCATCGGTGTGAAAGCTTTGCTGCCGTAGAATTGCGGAAGACTATAGAAAAAAACAGCGGAACATGATAAAATAGGCAGGTAGAAAAACCTGTCTATTTTTTTAGACAATTTTGGAGGAAGTATGGTTTTCAGCAGTGTCAATTTCATTTTTGCTTTTTTGCCCTTGCTGTTTGTCTTTTATTTTGCGGTGCCAAAAAAATTTCGGAAGATCCGCAATTTTATTTTATTAGTCTTCAGTTTGGTATTTTATGCCTATGGCGAGCCACGGTATATCCTGGTGATGCTGGCTTCTATTTTGATCAATTATGGCTTTGGCCTATTGCTTGACCACAATCGCGGCTGGAGAAAAAAGAAAATTCGCAAATCATTGGTCGTTCTGGCGGTTTTAGCCAATATCGGTCTGCTGGTGTATTTTAAATATACGGGATTTCTGGCGGAGAATTTGGGAGCGCTGCTACACCAAAGCTGGCCGGTGCCGGATATTGTGATGCCCATCGGGATCTCTTTTTTCACCTTCCAAGGCCTTAGCTATGTGTTTGATTTGTATTACCATAAGGCAGAGGTGGAGAAAAATCCCTTGAATGTTGCCTTGTATATTTCCTTGTTTCCCCAGTTGATTGCCGGGCCGATCGTCCGTTACGAAACGGTAGCCACGGAAATACAGGATCGTGAGGAAAACCGGGAGGATATGGCGGCGGGTATCCGGCGTTTTGCCATAGGTCTTGGCAAAAAGATGCTCATTGCCAATCAGATGGGCCTGATCGCCGACCAGATTTTTGGGATGGCAGCCGGGGATTTGACTACGGCCACCGCCTGGATCGGCGCCATTGCCTATACCTTCCAGATCTATTTTGATTTTTCCGGTTATTCCGATATGGCCATTGGTTTGGGAAGGATTTTTGGTTTTCATTTTTTGGAAAATTTCAATTATCCCTATATTTCCCGCTCCATTACGGAGTTTTGGAGACGCTGGCATATCTCTCTGAGCAGTTGGTTCCGAGATTATGTTTATATTCCTCTGGGCGGCAATCGGGGAGGCAAATGGAAGCATATCCGCAATATATTTGTGGTTTGGCTGCTTACCGGCGTTTGGCATGGCGCGGCCTGGACCTTTGTGTGCTGGGGTCTATATTATTTTGTTCTGCTGATGCTGGAAAAATATGGTCTGGGCAAGCGGCTTAAGGGTTGGATTGGCTGGCCCTACACCATCGTTCTGGTGACCATTGGTTGGGTGCTTTTCCGGGCAGATACCATCACTTACGCATGGGATTTTATTCGGGTGATGTTTGGCGCTGGCGGCGTGGCTGGTTGGAACACGGAGAGCCTTTATCTTTTGGTGCAGTACCGGGTGGAATGGGTGCTGGCTGTTTTATGCTCGCTGCCTTTGGCAAAGCTGGTGCAAACGCGGCAAAAAACGGCTCCAAGTGCCTGGATTGAAGTGGGACAACTGGTATTTGCAGCAGGGGTATTCGCCCTGTCTGTTTTGTATCTGATCAATTCCAGCTTTAATCCTTTTATCTATTTCCGATTCTGAGGTGAACCCTGTGAAAAAAATTTGTGAGAGGCTTGTGATCGTGCTGTTTGCGGCGGTTATCTTTGCCGTTCCCATTTTGACTATTTATCTGCCCAAGCAAACCTATTCTGCCTATGAAAACCGGGATTTGGCCCAGTGGCCGAAATTTTCCTGGGACAGCCTGCTGGACGGCAGCTATATGGATG
This sequence comes from uncultured Oscillospiraceae bacterium, assembly GCA_964605215.1. Classification (GTDB taxonomy): domain Bacteria; phylum Bacillota; class Clostridia; order Oscillospirales; family Butyricicoccaceae; genus CAZSBD01. Next base: position 3,886 of record CAZSBD010000008.1, read on the forward strand.
CTTTAGAGGATTATTATGCAGACCACTTTGCAGAGCGGGATAAGCTGTTGGAGGGCTTTGTGGGCTGGCAGCTTCATGTGCTGAAAAAGCCGGTTATTAACGAGGTGACCATTCAGGGAGATACCCTGCTGCCGGATTTGGGCTTTGATCAGGACGCCAATGAAACCTATCATACCTCCATTGAACAAATGGCAGATTCCCTGCAGCAGCTAAATCAAACAGTAAAAGAAAACGGCGGCACCTTTTACTATATAGGCGTGCCCATTCAGCAGTCTATTCTCCGGGAAGTGTATCCATCCTACATGGATAATCGGGACAGCTTCCGGGATTATTTGGAAACCAGTTTCTTTTCCGCCCTTCAGAAGCGTGGTGTGCGGTATTTGGATCTGTATCCATATTTTGCTCAAAAGCTGGATAAGGGGGGGAAAAGGTATTATTCCAAGGTGGATCATCATTATACCTTTTATGGAGCGCTGGAAACCTATCAGCAGATTATGAACGCTGTCAATCAGGAGCGGGAAGAGCCGCTGACCGTACTGACGGAAAAGGATCTGGATCTTAAGACGATCGATTTGCCCTTTTACGGCTCCCGCAGCCGCAAGCTGTACAATCAGTTTCGTTCTTCGGAAAAGCTGATCATCGGAAATCCCCGGAATTCCATTCCCTTTGAACGGGTAGACCATGGGGCAGACGTTCCCAATACGGTCTATACCTTGCCGGATGCAGATGCCGCTTATGTGACCTACGATGTGTATATGGGCGGAGATAAGGGGGAAACGGTCATTAAAACTAACCGGCCGGAGCTGCCTAATGTATTGATCTTCGGAGATTCCTTTACCAATCCGGTAGAATGCCTGCTTTATTATAGCTTTAATGAAATGCATTCTTTAGATTTGCGGATTTATCAGGAGCGCACTTTAACCCAATATATTGAAAGCTATCAGCCGGATATTGTCATTTGTATTCGGGATGATACGATGTATATTAACAACGAAGGCAACGGCAGTTTTCAGTAAAAAGGAGAAATATGAGAAAAATTGCGCATTTTTTGAAGGTTAGCCCCGCTCAGTTTGAGGCGGATCTGCAAACCTGTTTGCCGCAGGCGGACAGTCAGGCAGCCTATGCCCATGTTGCTGTTCCACGCCGGGCAACTCAGGAGGCGGCAGGTTATGATTTTGTCACGCCGGTTTCAGTGGATTTGGAACCAGGCCAGTCTGTCCGCATTCCTACAGGGATTCGGGTCAAGATGGCGGCAGGCTGGGTACTTTTATGCTTTCCCCGCAGCAGCATGGGGTTCCGTTACCGTTTGCAGCTGGATAATACCGTAGGCGTTATCGATCGTGATTATTATTATGCGGACAATGAGGGCCATATTATGATTCAGGTCACAAATGACAGCCGGGAGGGCAAAACCCTTAGGCTGGCGGCTGGGGATCGGTTTGCCCAGGGTATATTTTTGTCATTTGGCCTGGCGGAGGAAATGGAAGGGGAGTGGGAGCCGGCGTGCCGCAGCGGCGGTTTTGGCAGTACAGGCCGCTAAAACTTTGACATTCCTATAGGGTTGTGGTAGAATCCATAGTATCAGAAATCTGGATAGGAGAGGGATTGCAATGAATCAACAAGTAAACCAGACCATCGGTCAGGTAGTGGACGCCATCAAGCAGCAGTCCAGCGCTACAGAATTTTTGGCTTTGTCCGACGGTGTCCGTCTGCCCAACCGCAAGGCGGTTAACGGCATCATTCAGGATCTGCGCCGGATCATTTTTCCGGGCTATTTTGAAGCGGAAGGCAACCGAGGAGGCCAGTCGGATTATTTCGCAGGCTATTTGCTGACAGATATTTTTGAGCGGCTGCAGGTAGAGATCCAAGCGGCGCTTTGCTGTGAGAAAAAAGACGATATGTGGGAAGGTGCCTGCGAAAAGCAGGCAGAAGAAATCTGCATCGTCTTTTTTAAGGAGCTGCCCCATGTGCAGCTGCTGCTGATGACAGATGTGCAGGCAGGCTTTGACGGAGATCCGGCAGCTCACAGTCAGCAGGATATTATTTTCTCTTACCCCGGATTGTTCGCCATCTTTATTTATCGCCTGGCCCATGTGCTGTACCAGATGGAGGTGCCCTATATCCCCCGAATGATGACGGAATATGCTCACAGCGGCACCGGTATTGATATCAACGCCGGAGCGCAGATTGGCGAATCTTTCTTCATCGACCATGGTACCGGTGTGGTAATTGGCGAGACCACCATCATCGGCAAAAATGTCAAGCTGTATCAGGGCGTGACCTTAGGCGCCCTTTCTACCAGAAGCGGTCAAATGCTTTCCGGTGTCAAGCGTCATCCCACCATTGAGGATAATGTGACTATCTATTCCGGCGCCACCGTCCTAGGCGGTGAAACGGTAATTGGGGAAGATAGTATCATCGGCGGCAACGCTTTTATTACTTCCTCTGTGCCTAAGTCTACCAGAGTGAGTGTCAAAGCGCCGGAACTGACGCTCAAAGGCCCCAAGCAGGAAAAGAATCTGTTCGATTGGGAAGACTAATAGCCGTTATAAAAATCAGGTACATGCTTTCACTTTTATTGAAATCTTTGTCACCAACAAGCTTTTCGCTGCTATGATGAAAATAGGAGCGTGAAGAGATGAACAGACGGAACCAAACAGTCATATTGGCGGCTGGGGCCTTTGGCCTGGGCATTTTGGTGGCCAGTGTTTTGCCTACATGTGTCTTGGTATGCCTGTTGGCTGCTCTGGTCATCGTCATCAGCTTGGTGTGCTTCAAATAGCGGAGGTGACAAGGGTGAAAATCGTAGTAGTGAGAAGCCCCAAATATTTGCGCGGCATTTTAAAGCGTTTGTTCCATATGACAGAGGACTCTACTTATTAAAATCAAACATGGACAAGGAATGTCCGCCTCGAAGCTTATTCGGTTTCGGGGCGGATCTTTTTTGTTCTAGGGGCCTGTTTTCCTGCATAGGATTTGGTAGTCCAGAAAAAGGGGAGGAAATTTATGGAACTGATAAAAACGGGAATTGATTCTTATACAGCCGTCTTATGCAAAACCGTGATCTGCGAAGAGAGCGCAGATGCCATTGTGCCGGATACAGAGCCAGATCTGCTGCGAATCATCTGTGCGGAGGGCAGTGTGGATCTGCAGGAGGAAACCTTTCAAAAGGACCGGGCCATGGTATCCGGCACGATTCGGGCCTGCGTCTTGTATTTGCCGGAAAAAGAGGAAAAGCCCCGGAAAATAGAGATCCCCATCTCCTTTGCCCATATGGAGGAGGCCAAAGGGGTAGGTGAGGGCTGCCAGGGTGTTATTGGTTGCACCGTTCTCCATATCCATGCCAGAGGCGTCAACTCCCGCAAGATCGCAGTTACCGCCAGTCTGCAGGTAAGCTACGAGATTTACCGCAAAAAGCAGACAGAGCTTTGCACAGACATCCAAAACCCGGAGCATCCCCTGGAGATCCTGCGGGGAAAAAAGACGCTGTCGCTGCCGGTAAAAATGCAAAACAAGCCGATGACCTTGCTGGAAGATCTGGAACTGACGGAAAAAAACGGGGAATTCATGCCTGGCCGCTGTGAGATAGAGGCAGAAGAAATCAAAATGATGCCGGGCAAGGCGGTGATTCGCGGAGCCGCCCGCGTTCAGCAGACGGTTTTGCGGGAGGATGGCCAGATCAGCGCTGTTACCCATCAGCTGCCCTTTACTCACATTGTAGAAATGGAAGAGGCAGAGGAAGAGGACGTACCGCAGGTCAGCTTTTGGGTGCGGAATATTAGCTGCGTCCAGCGGGATGATCATACCATTTCTGTAGGAATCACAGCAGATACCGTCATCAAGGTGTATCAGGAGATGGAGCTGCCGGTTATTTTAGACTTGTATCAAACAGATTATGATTTAAAAACCAAAGCGGAAAATGTGACAGTGGTGGGGGAATCTTCTGTTCCATGGCGGGAATTTTCCTTTGAAGCCACAGTGGAAATCGGGAATGAGGCCATTCAGATCTTGGACTGTTACGGTGTATGGGAAAAGCAGCTGCAAAACCGAGGATTGCCGGTGAATATTCACCTGCTGTATTTGGCGGAGGATCAAAAGCCTTACAGTTTGCTGCGCCGGTTTCAGATTCCCATGGAAGGGGATGGAGATTTTTCGCTGGAGCAGGTGCTATTGACCATAACGCCGGTCATCGGCGGTAAGGATGGCATTCGTTTGAAGCTGAGAGGACGCTGCCAGGGAATGCAGGAAAACCGGTATGTCATTGCGGATATCAAAGAAGCAGCCCTGGTCACAGATCAGATCCGGGACAAAAAGCCTTTCCATGTGGTGGTGCGGTATATGGAGCAGGGAGAAAGCCTGTGGGAAGCGGCAAAAAAATATCATACCACCCGGCAGGAAATTCGGGAGGCCAATCATTTGGCGCAGACTGTGGAAACAGTGGAGCGAGGCATTTTATTGATTCCCGTGAAGGGCTAAAGCAGGAGGAAGCATATGCAAAAAAGCGGTATTTATCAGGAGATCGCGGAGCGCACCGGCGGCGATATTTATATTGGCGTGGTGGGGCCTGTGCGCACAGGAAAATCCACCTTTATCAAGCGTTTTATGGAGACTATGGTCATTCCCGGCATTGAAAATGTGTACAAGAAAGAACGGGCCAAGGATGAACTGCCCCAGTCCGGCAGCGGCCGCACCATTATGACGGCGGAGCCAAAATTTGTGCCGGAGGAAGCGGCGGAGCTAAACCTGCCCGGCGGCGGCGCCTGCAAAATCCGGCTGGTGGACTGTGTAGGTTATCTGATCGAGGGGGCCATGGGACACCAGGAGGACGATAAGCCGCGGATGGTATCCACTCCATGGAATTCCGAGCCTATCCCCATGGAAGAGGCGGCAGAAACCGGCACGGCTAAGGTCATTCGGGAGCATTCCACCATCGGTTTGGTGATTACCACAGACGGGTCTGTGACGGAATTTGACCGGGCAGCCTATATTCCGGCGGAGGAACGGGTCATTTCAGAGCTGAAAAAGATTCAAAAGCCCTTCTTGGTGGTTTTGAATACAAAAGATCCCCAAAGTCAGCAGGCACAGGAAACAGCGGCACAAATCCGGGAAAAATATCAGGTGTCGGTGATGGCTTTGAATTGTCAAAACTTAGGGGAAAACGAAGTGCGGGAGGTTCTTACCTCTGTGCTGTATGAGTTCCCGGTTAAGGAGATCGAGATCAGTCTGCCTGGCTGGATTAGCAGTCTGTCACCGGAGCATCCGGTAAAAAAAGAAATCTACAACGGCATTTTGCAGGCGGCAGGGCATGTGGCCAAAATGCGGGATGTTTTGCCAGGTATGCAGCAGGGAGAAAGCATCTCCTGTGTTTCCGAAGTGCAGCAAAGGAAGATGCACCTGGGAGAGGGGCGGGCGGAGCTGGTCTTTGCTATTCCGCCTCAGATATTTTATCAAATCGCCGGAGAGGAGACTGGGTTGGCCATTCGGGACGAGGCAGACCTCATTCCCCTTTTGCGGGAGCTTTCCCAGGTCCGGCAGCAGTATCAGCGGTTTGCCGGGGCGCTGGAGCAGGTTAAGCAGACGGGTTACGGCATTGTTATGCCAACCATTGAGGAAATGGTGCTGGCAGAGCCGGAGGTGATCAAGCAGGGTGGCCGCTATGGAGTAAAGCTGTCCGCTACGGCACCTTCAGTCCATTTGATTCGAGCCAATATTGAAACAGCGGTGACGCCCATTGTCGGTTCAGAAAAGCAGTCGGAGGAGCTGATTGCCTACTTACTCAGTGATTTTAATGAAGATCCTCACAAAATCTGGGATAGCAATATTTTCGGCAAGTCCCTGCAGGAGCTGGTAGGGGAAGGGCTGCATAATAAGCTGGGTCATATGCCGGAGGATGCCCGCGCCAAGCTGCAGGAAACCCTGGAGAAAATTATCAACGAAGGAAGCGGCGGTTTAATCTGTATTTTATTATAGCGTTTCCAGAAACGAAAAAAACCATACCCGAATTTGGGTATGGTTTTTTCAGCTTGTCGATAAAGTATTCAACGCAAAGCGCCCGTTGGGATATCCAAAAAGTTGTGGCGCGTATCCAACTTTTTCGGTAGTTTCCGTATCAAGTATCTATTTTTTTAGATAAGGGGTAAAGACGGGAATCTTTTCAATCATCGGCATTAGCTGCGGAAATTCTGTTTGAATACGCACAAGGCAGCGCTGGCAAAAGGCGCGCTGCAAAGCCGGATTGTCCCGCATTTGCTGTTTAAAGCCCCAGGTATGGGTGAATTTGGTTTGCTTGGAAGAAAATAGCTCAGGCAACGTGGACAGGGCATGGATGGGAATACCGCAGGCATCGGCACAAAGGGCCAGCATCCGCTGTTCCGCAAATACCATATAGATTAAAGGATCATCCGCTTGGGGGCTGTGTTCCATAAAGCCAATGGCGTGGCGGGCGTAATAATCTTTAAAATCTTGATCCCGAAAATAGGATAGGGCGGTATTGCAGGCTTCCGCATCCCAGTTGGTGACCTCTGGGAAAAAGCGACACTGGGTTTTAAGCGGGGAAATGTCCGGATAGATATCATTGTGGACAGCCTCTCGGTGAATAACGGCGATAGCATTCTCCTGAATATCCGGCATAAGGTCCTGCCAGACAATAAAATCCGTGTCAATCATCACGCAGGGAGCCGGCATTTCCCGCAGGGCGTATAATTTGCCTGCGGCCCAAAAACAATCCGGCGACAGATCTGCCGGAATGCGGTCGTCTAAAATGGGATGTAAACCATCATCCCACAAAATATCCAAACCAAGGCTTTCATAATATCCGCATGCTGCTTTGTCCCCGATCATCCGGATAGAGCCGTTGTGCTTTCGCCATTCCATGGCGGATAGAATCGTGGTCAGCAGTTCAAAATCCTCTACCTGGAATTCTTTGCCCGGATGGCGGACAAAGAAGGGCCGGGACCACAAAGTTTGAAAGGCGGATAACATAGGCCTAGATCAAGTGCAGGCCGTAGCCGCCGTAAAATCCGGAGCCGGGGAAGGAGCCGGAGGTGGGATAAGAGGTGAAAGCGGAGGAGGCAAAGCTTATCTGCTGAGAACAGGCAGGAGCTTGTTTGGTTTTAGGGGCAGACAGATGGCGACGGTAGCTTTCCCCATCTAAAATACTACCTTCCAGCTCGTACAGGTCTGGATAGACATGGATGATTTCACGTTTCTTTTCCATAAAATTCTCCTGTAAATGTTTTCAAAATTTTAATTTTTGTTCATAATGGATTGTCATACGTTAATCATATATGAATTTTTGCAAAAGCACAACTGTATTTGTTGAAAAAATATGCGGTATTTGTTAAAATATTCTTATTACAAAAGGAGAAGCTGCATGAACATTCAAATATTTGGGAAAAGTAAGAGCTTCGACACCAAAAAGGCGGAGCGTTATTTTAAAGAACGGAAGATCAAGTTTCAATCGATTGATTTAGTAAAGTATGGTATGAGCCGGGGAGAATTTGACAGCGTCAAGCGGGCGGTAGGCGGCTGGGAAAAGCTGCTGGATGAAACCGCCAAAGATCCAGACTTGGCTTTGATCCGCTATCTGGCAGATCCCAGCGCTGCAGAGGAAAAGCTGTTGGAAAACCCAAAACTCATAAAGGCGCCCATTGTCCGCAATGGAAAGCAGGCAACGGTGGGATATTGTCCGAAAGTTTGGAAAACATGGGAATAAGTGAAATGCAAGCATTGTTACAGGAAAACCAAACCGTTTGGCAGAGGTTACAAGAGGAAAAACGGCCTATTATCCTTTATGGAATGGGAGACGGAGCTCAAAAAATTCTAAACGTATTTGCGGATTTTGGCATTGTCATTTCAGATATTTTTGCCAGCGATGAATTTGTCCGAGGCCATTCCTTTGCTGGAATCCGGGTCAAAAAGCTCTCCGAGATCCAGGCTTTGTATTCGGATTTTATCATTGTTATCGGTTTCGCCTCCCAGCGGCCGGAGGTTCTGGAAAAATTTTATCAGCTGGATGACCAATATGATGTAGTAGCGCCGGATGTGCCAGTGGCAGGCGGCGGACTGTTTGACCTGGATTTTTATAAAGCCCATCAGGAAGAGATTCTGCGGGCTTATAGGCTGTGGGCGGATGAACGTTCCCGACAGATCTATTGGGCGACGCTCAATTACAAGATCAGTGGTAAGCTCCGCTATCTGCGAGAGTTTACAGATGCAAAGGAAGATGCCTTTACACAGCTTTTAAAACCGGGAAAAAATGAGCATTTTCTGGATTTAGGTGCTTATAATGGAGACACTATACGGGAACTGCTTTCTTATACAGAGGGTTCCTATGCCAGTATAACAGCGCTGGAGCCGGATGAAAAAAATTTCAAAAAGCTGGCGTCTTATGAGGAAGAGAATTTGACCGGCTCCGTCAAATTGGTACATGGAGCGGCCTGGAATCGAGAGGAGACGCTGGAATTTTCTGTGCGTGCAGGCCGCAATTCCGCTTTAGGCTGCCGCAAGGGCAAAAGAGTTCCGGGCGTCACAGTGGATGGCGTTTTGCAGGGTGCGCCGGTGACTATGATGAAGCTGGATGTAGAAGGCTCGGAAAAGCAGGTGCTGGAAGGGGCAAAAGAAACCATGTGCCGGTTTAAGCCCAAGCTGAATCTAGCCCTTTATCATCGAAATGAAGATTTATTTGCCTTGCCCTTGCAAGTGGAAGGGATGTGTCCTGGCTATGCGTTCTATCTGCGACATCATCCTTATGTGCCGTCCTGGGATACCAACTTGTACGGTATTCACCCGAAAATGGAGGGATCGATTTGTTATTAAGGCTATTTTTAAACGGGGATTTCAAAAACGGTTTGATTACATTGTTGCTGATGCTGCCGGCGGTTTGCCTTTGTCTGTCCGCTCATGAGGCGGCACACGGCCTTATGGCTTACGCGCTGGGCGATCGCACGGCTAAGGATGCAGGCCGGCTTACACTGGATCCTATGGCCCATATGGATCCGGCCGGCTTTTTATGTATGCTGCTCATTGGCTTTGGCTGGGCGCAGCCGGTACCGGTAAATATCGGAAATTTCAAAATTAAAAACCGCAAGCTGGGCATGGCCTTAACCGCTCTGGCAGGACCGGCTTGTAATCTGCTGATGGCCGCCGTGTTTATTGCCCTGTCCATTCCTGCCCAGATGATAGGCGGCAAAGCAGGCTATATTTTGGTCCTGTTTTGCTACTATGCCTCTCTGCTGAGTGTATCCTTAGGTGTGTTCAATTTAATTCCCATCTATCCCTTGGATGGTTCTCGTTTGCTGGATGCAGTGCTGCCCTTGAAATGGATGATGTTTTTGCGTAAGCATCAGGCGGTATTTCTGCTGATTTTAGTGGCGATTTTGTGGTTTGGCCTGCTTTCTGTTGTGACCAGCGCAGTATACGGTTGGATTGCCACAGGTGTTTACGCTCTGCTTGGATTTTAGAAAAGGATTTTGCACCGGAAGAGATAAGAGGAATGTGAGAAGGAGGCGCTATGTTTTTTTTAAAAATTCTTGCCGTCCTGCTGCTCGTTTTGTTTATCCTTTTGCTCATCGGCCTTACCATAAAAACGGGAGTTCAGGTATTTTGGAAGGAAAAAGGATTCATACTAAAAATCAAATTGGGTCTGCTTTCGCTCCAGCTGTATCCTTGGAAAATCAAGATAAAAACCAAAAAAAGCAAGCCGGAAAAAAAGAAAAAAGTCAAGGAAAGCGGTCTGAACTTGGAAAATTTGGATTTACGAAAGACCTTGGAATTTATTTTTCGTTTTTTGAAGGAACTTCGAGGCACAGTCACCATCGAACGGCTGCAGTTTATCCTAATTGTAGCAGGAACGGATGCTGCTAAAACCGCTTTGCGTTATGGCAGGATCTGGCAGATCGCGGGTGTGCTGCAGCCCTTTTTAAACAGCTGCTTTCCGGTTATCTATCAGAAAATTCAAATTACCTGTGATTTTGATCGAAAAAAAATGGCGCCGGATGTGGAATTCTTTTTTTACACCAGGCCTATTCGTATTTTACGCGTCATATGGAAAGAGCGAAAAGAATTGTGGAACCTGTATCAGGCTCTGACGAAAAAGGAGGAAATAACTTATGTCCAATCATCCCATTCATGAATTGTTGTCGTCTACCATGGAAAATCTGCGAGACATGGTGGATGTGAACACCATCATTGGTGAACCCATCGTGACCCAGGACGGTACCACCCTGATCCCCATTTCCAAGGTGTCGGTGGGCTTCGCTTCTGGTGATACGGATTTTCAGAAAAGAGACGCAAAGCCGGACACGCCCAATGCTTTTGGCGGCGGCGGCGGCGCCGGCGTCACGGTATCTCCCGTGGCCTTTGTTGTGGTTTCTGATGGCATGACCCGTATCTTGCCTGTTAATGAGCCGGCGGATACTTCTTTGGACCGAATTTTGGAAATGGTGCCGGATGTTGTCAATAAGATTTCCGGGTTTTTCGGAAAACGGAAGGAAAAAAATGAGGAGACAGAAGATCATATATAGATCGGCTGAAATTTTAGACGGAAAAAGGTAAAAATGACAGATCAATGGGAAACCACGGATCTTAGTTGTCCATAAAGTCTTTTGCGCAAAGCGCAGATTAAGATATTCAAAAAAGTTGCGGCGTGTACGCAACTTTTTTGACATTTTTTGCTTAAAAAATCGCCTATTTGGGCTTTTTCTAAGCGCCTGGCATTCTCGAAGAGAATGCTCTTGTCGAAAAACTGTAGTTTTTTGACAGTCTCAGATCAATGGGAAACCACTGCTCTTTATTTTTATCTCAAAAGATATTTTTTCTCTTTCTTTCATATCATGGGATAGATTTTCCGCAGAGAAAGCGGAATCAGACAGAGGAGGGGAAGGTTTTGAAAGGTATGTTGTGTGGGATTGCCTGTTTTGTGCTGTTGACAGGCTGGCAGATTGGCGCACAGGCAGTATCCGCTCAAGGAGCAGTGGTTTTAGATGGGGACAGTGGCCAGGTGCTTTTTGAGCAAAACGGAGATGAAATTCTGCCTATGGCCAGCACGACTAAAATTATGACCGCTTTGGTTGCCATTGAAATGGGAGATCTGGATCGGGTTTATCAGGTGAAGGATGCCTACACCCGGACAGAGGGGTCTTCCATGTATTTAAAACCAGGGGAAAAACTGACCATACGGGAAACGCTATACGGCTTGCTTTTGATGTCCGGCAATGATGCAGCTCTGGCCATTGCCGGAGAGTGCGGCGGGACGGAAATCTTTGTGGCGGCAATGAACCAAAAGGCGGAGGAACTGGGACTTATCAATACCCATTTTGAAAACCCCAGCGGGTTGGATGCGGAGACCCATCATACCACCGCTCGTGAGCTGGCAAAACTGGCGGCCTATGCTATGAAAAATCCGCAGTTTGCAGAAATAGTGGGCACGAAAAATTATACTGGCAACGGCAGAAGCATGGTCAATCACAACAAGCTGCTGCAGCTATATCCGGATGCCGTCGGTATTAAAACCGGATTTACCAAAAAATGCGGCCGTTGTCTGGTTTCTGCTGCCCGGCGAAACGGTAGGACGCTGATTTGCGTCACCTTGAACGATCCGAACGATTGGCAGGATCATATGGACTTGTATGAAAGCTGTTTTCCCTTTATCAGCCAATCACGCTGCATCAGGCTGGGGAAGCGATCCGGGAAGCAGAAGTCTTTGGGGGTCAAAAGTCTAGGGTTTCACTGTGTGCCGCGCATGACTGCACAATATATTTAACACAAGAGGAAAAAAATATGTTAAAAATAGAAGTAATCGGCGAAAAAAATGTATACGCCCTAGTGAAAAGAGGAGAAATTTATGGTAAAATACAATATGTAATTGCAGGACATGTGATAGGCCAGGATGATTTGTACTTTGGCGAGACCATCCAGCTGCTTCCCGAGGAAAAGAGCTGGTGGCAGCGTTTTGCAGAAAGGATTAGACAACTTGTCTAACGGAGGTTGCGTTGAAACAGCGGTTACAAAAATTACTCAGCAGTGCGGGGATCTGTTCCCGGCGAGCTGCGGAAAAAGAGATTGCGGCAGGTAATCTGCAAATAAACGGCAGAACCGCTCAGCTTGGGGACTCTGCGGATCCTCAGCGAGATATGGTCACCTGGAAGGGACAAAAGGTTAGCCTTACCCATCAGCCTAAAAAATATTTAATGCTATATAAACCAGCGGGGGTTGTTACCACCATGCGTGATGAAAAAGGCCGGAAAAGCGTAGCGGATCTGGTAGACTGCGGCGTCCGGGTTTATCCTGTGGGCCGGCTGGATTACGCGTCCGAAGGTCTGCTTTTAATGACGGATGACGGCGATTTAGCCAACCGGCTTATGCATCCCCGTCACCATGTGGATAAGACCTACCGGGTAGAGGTCAAGGGAAATCCGGATCAGGTGCCAGAGTTGGAAAGGCCTATGAAGATTGATGGCTATGAGATCCGGCCTGCGCAGGTCAAGCTGCTTCGCATACTGGCGCCAGGTAAATTGGTACTGCGCATCACCATTCATGAGGGCCGTAACCGTCAGATTCGGAAGATGTGCCAGCAATGCGGCTTTCGGGTCAACCGACTGCAAAGAATTTCAATCGGGGAATTGAAGCTGGATCCCAAATTGCGGCCTGGTCAATGGCGGGAGCTGACAAGGAAGGAACAGGAAAGCTTGTTTTCTCAGCTTTCATACGGATAAAGAACAGAAAAATCATAGGAAGTGAGGAACTAAAATGAATGACTTGCTCAGTAAGATCCAAAAGAATATGTCTGACTTTTCCAAGGGGCAAAAGCAGATTGCCAGATATATTGCGGATCATTATGACAAGGCGGCCTTTATGACAGCCAGCAAGCTGGGGCAGACGGTTGGTGTCAGCGAATCCACGGTGGTTCGTTTTGCCACAGAGCTGGGCTATGATGGTTATCCCCATTTGCAGAAAGCGTTGCAGGAGATGATCCGGAATCGGTTGACCTCGGTGCAGCGGATGGAAGTAACCACGGACCGGATGGGTAATCAGGATATTCTGCGGATGGTTCTCCATTCGGATATTGAAAAAATTCGGTTAACTTTGGACGAATTGGATAAAGCCATGTTTGCTGGTGCGGTTCAGGCCATCCTGCGGGCACGGAAGATTTACATTATAGGCGTGCGTTCCGCCTCTGTTTTGGCAAATTTCTTGGGCGTTTATTTTGGTCTGATTTTCGATAATGTAGTTTTGGTGACCATGAATGATATCAGCGAGGTGTATGAGCAGCTTTTGCGGGTCAATGACCAGGATGTCATTATCGGCATTAGCTTCCCCCGTTACTCCACCAGGACACTGAAGGCGTTAAAGTACGCAAAAGGCTGCCATGCAGAAGTCATTGCCATTACCGATTCTCTATTTTCTCCCTTAATTAAATATGCGGACTATACATTGATCGCAAAAAGCGATATGGTATCCTTTGTAGATTCTTTGGTAGCACCTTTGAGCCTGATTAACGCTTTGATTGCTGCTGTCGGCATGGCGAAAAGGGATGAGGTGACAGAAATTTTTGCCAAGTTGGAGAATATTTGGGAAGAATACCAGGTCTATGAAAAAATGGAAAACGAATAAGAGGTTTGCAAATGAAGAAAGTTGCGGTGGTCGGCGGCGGCGCCGCCGGCCTGTTGGCAGCGGGGATAGCGGCGCAAAACGGCTGTCAGGTGACGCTGTTTGAAAAAAATGCCAAAGTTGGCAGAAAAATTGCCATTACGGGCAAAGGCCGATGTAATGTGACCAATGCCTGTGATTTGGATACATTTATGAATAACATCCCCTGCAACAGCCGGTTTTTGTACAGCGCAGTGATGGGTTTTGACATGCAGGCTGTGCAGGATTTTTTTGAAAGCCTGGGTGTTCCCCTGAAAATTGAGCGGGGAAACCGGGTCTTTCCGATTTCAGACAGGGCGACGGACATTGTAGACGCCCTGTTCCGTTTTGTGAAGCGGGAAAAGGTGAAGATCGTCTTTCGGCCGGTGACGAAGGTTCTGGCCCGGGATGGCCAGATTACCGGTGTTGCTACGGCAGAAGGGGAATTTGCCTTTGATAAGGTAATCCTGGCGACTGGCGGCGTTTCCTATCCAGCGACAGGCTCGACTGGTGACGGCTACCGTTTTGCGGAAAAGCTGGGTCACACCATTGTGCCGCCCAAGGCGTCTTTGGTGCCTTTGTGCGCGAAAGGGGATGTTTGCCCCCGGCTGCAGGGTCTTTCTCTGAAAAATGTGGCGGTGACTATTTGGGAAAATGGTAAGAAAAAATATGAAGATTTCGGGGAAATGATGTTTACCCATTTTGGGGTCACCGGGCCGGTGATCTTAAGTGCTTCCTCTCATATGCGGGATTTCCGCAAGAATCAATATGCACTGACCATTGATTTAAAGCCGGCATTGGATGAAAACACATTGGACAAGCGTATCCTGTCCGATTTTCATGAAAAGCAGAATTCGGATTTTATCAACGCTTTGGGCAAGCTTTTGCCCAAAAAATTGATTTCTGTTGTGGTGGAGCTATCCGGCATTCCGCCTCGCCTCAAGGTGAATTCTATCAAGAGAGAACAGCGGGAAGGGCTGGTACAGCTTTTGAAGCATTTTAAGATTGAGATCACAGGCCCACGGCCGATCGAAGAGGCAATTATCACATCTGGCGGGGTAAACGTGAAGGAAATTTCTCCAAAAACTATGGAATCCAAGATTGTAAAGGGATTATACTTTGCAGGTGAAATTATGGATGTAGACGGTTATACAGGAGGTTTTAATCTGCAAATCGCCTGGTCTACCGGTTATCGAGCAGGAATTTCTGTATAACATAAGCAAAAAAAGAGGTGTAAATATGAAAAATATTGCGGTTGCCATTGATGGGCCGTCCGGTGCGGGAAAGAGCACCATTGCCCGGTCAGTGGCAAAGGAATTGGGATTCATTTATGTGGATACCGGCGCGATGTATCGGACTATTGGCCTTTATATGCACGAGCATCAGATTCCCGGAGATGATCCCGTGAAAGTGCCGGCAGCTTTGCCGGACATCCGGCTGGCGCTCCGGTACGAAAATGGGGTGCAAAGGGTGCTTCTGAACGATCGGGATGTATCGGAGGAGATTCGTACGCCAATCATTTCCAAATACGCCTCGCAGGTTTCCGCAATTCAGCAGGTAAGAGATTTCCTTTTGGAGACACAGCGGGCCTTGGCTAAGGAATCTGATGTGATTATGGATGGCCGGGACATCGGCACCGTGATTCTGCCCAACGCTCAGGTCAAAATTTTTCTAACAGCCTCTCTGGAAAAGCGGGCGGAGCGTCGCTATTTAGAGCTGCGGGAAAAGGGAGAAAATGTGACTCGAGAGCAGGTTTTGGCGGATATGCGCCGGCGGGACGCCCAAGATGAAAATCGAGCCAGCGCCCCCTTAAAGCAGGCCGAGGACGCTGTTTTGATAGATACCTCCGGGCTTAGTTTGGAAGAGAGTATGGCGAAAATTTCCGCCTTGATCCGGGAAAAAGCAGGGGTGTGACCATATGAAAACTTATCCTACCCATGTCAGATTTCAATGGATGTGCCAGAAAATCCTGTGCATTGTCTACCGGCTGTATTATCGCCTGGAAATCCAGGGACAGGAAAACGTGCCCAAAGGCGGCTGTGTGGTTTGTGCCAATCACAGCAGCTATGCGGATCCGCCCCTTCTTTCTGTGGCGGTGGGCGTTCGGGAGCCTTTGGCCTTTATGGCGAAAAAGGAGTTGTTTGAAAAAAACTGGGTCAGCCGTTTGATTTGCGCCTTGGGGGCTTTTCCGCTGGATCGGCAAAAATCCGATATCGGCGCCATCAAAACTGCTTTGCGCCGTATTCAAGCAGGCTGTAATTTTGTGATTTTTCCCCAGGGAACCCGGCAAAAACCTGGCCAGCCCCGTCTGCCAGCCAAAGAGGGTGCCGCTGTCATTGCCGTGCGTAGCAAAGCACCGGTGCTGCCGGTGTATATTACGGAGGAGAAAAAACGGTTCGGCCGGGTGCAGTTGATTATAGGCAAGCCGTTTTATCCGGAAATAGATAAAACCTTGGATAAGCCCTATCAGGCGGCGGCGGATCAGATCCTGGAGCGGATTTATGCTCTAGGGGAGGAAGTGAAATGAAAATTCAGGTTGTGGAACAATCCGGCTTTTGCTTTGGGGTGCAGAGGGCTGTGGATATGGCAGAGGAAACTATGGGCGCACTGCGGCCGTTATATTCCTTGGGGGATATTATTCACAATACTCATGTGGTGGAACGGCTGGCCCGGCAGGGGCTGATTGTTTGTGAAAATGTGGGAGACGTACCGCCGGACAGTCCGGTTTTGATCCGTGCCCATGGGGTATCCAGGGGAATTTATGAGATTTTGCAGAGAAAGAATTGCCAGATCATTGATGCCACATGTCCCTTCGTTTCAAAAATTCATCAAATTGTCAAAAAAGAAAGCGCTGCTGGTAAAAAAATTTTGATTTTCGGAAATCCAAATCATCCGGAAGTGATCGGAATCAGCGGTTGGTGCGAAAATTCCTGTATTTTTGCGTCCTTTGAGGACTTGACAGCCTTTGTAAAAAACGCTGAAATTGGGGCGGAAGAAGCCGTTTGTGTGGTGTCACAAACCACTGCAAATCGGGAAAAATGGAATTTTTGTACAGACCTTATAAAAAAAAGCTATACAAATCGGAAAATATTTGATACAATATGTAGAGCTACCGATGAGCGCCAAAAGGCGACCCATCGCATTGCCGGGGAAGTCGAACTAATGGTTGTGGTTGGAGACAAAAAAAGCTCCAACACAAAACGTCTGTATGAAATCAGCAAGTCTTTATGTCCGAATGTGCTCTTTGTGGAAGATGCGTCGGAACTTCAGGGAGTTGATTATTCAGAATATTCCAGCATCGGAATAACGGCCGGCGCGTCGACTCCGGAATGGATAATTAAGGAGGTCAGAAACACTATGAGCGAAGAAATCAAAAACG
>CAZSBD010000009.1:0-1881 GCA_964605215.1 uncultured Oscillospiraceae bacterium
CGGTACATCACCGACCGGTTCCTACCGGATAAGGCCATCGACCTGATTGATGAGGCCTGCTCCCAGAAGAACCTGTCTACCGAATCTCTCAACGCGATTCCCCGTCTGCATGATGCGCTGAACGAAATTAATCATCGGAAAAACGAGCTGATGCAGCAGGAGCAGAATGATGAGATTTATCAGGAAATGGCAGATCTGCGCTGCAAGGAACTGACCGATCAGAACAAACTGGACGAGCTGATGAAGGTACCTGCGCCGGAGCTGACGACGGAAGACTTGGCGCAGGTGATTGAGCTTTGGACAGGTATTCCCGCCACTAAAATCTGCGCTTCCGAATCCGCCCGCCTTTTAGGGCTGGAAGATCGGCTGCGGGCCCATGTGGTTGGACAGGACGAGGCCATTGACGCCGTTGCCGCCGCCATCCGCCGCAACCGGGCAGGCATCAGTCCCCGCAAACGGCCGGTTTCCTTTATCTTTGTAGGCCCCACCGCTGTGGGTAAGACCGAGCTGGTCAAGACTCTGGCAAATGACCTGTTCGATTCTCCCGACGCTTTGATTCGGCTGGATATGTCGGAATATATGGAAAAACACACCGTTTCCCGCCTGATTGGTTCACCTCCAGGCTACGTAGGCTATGACGAGGCCGGCCAGCTGACAGAAAAGGTGCGCCGCCGCCCCTATTCCGTCATCCTGCTGGATGAGATCGAAAAGGCTCATCCGGATATTTTCAACATCCTGTTGCAAATCCTGGATGATGGCCGCCTGACTGACGCCCATGGCCGCCGGGTTTCCTTTGAAAACACGGTCATTGTGATGACCTCCAACGCCGGATCCGACCGGAATGAAGGGGTAGCCGGCTTTGGCGGCACCGTATCCGAGCAGGGGCATGCCAAGGCCATGAAGGCCCTGTCCCAGATCATGCGGCCGGAGTTCCTCAACCGCATCAGCGAAGTCATTGCCTTTAACCAGCTGACCGAGGAAAACTTCGTGGAAATTTCCAAGATCATGCTGGGTGAGCTGACCGCTTCTCTGGCAGAAAAGAACATCCGCTTTACCTACGATGAAAGCGTCCCCGCTTATCTGGCTCACAAGTCCTTCTCTCTGCGCTTTGGCGCCCGTAATCTGCGCCGCCTGATCGAAAAGGACATTGAGGACACGCTGGCGCGGTCCATCATTGAAAGCGGCAGCGAAGGCATTTCCGGCGCGCATATCACGGTTCGGGACAACAAAATCCAGGCACAAATCATTTAAGGCTGTAAAAAGCTGTCGTTTTTTGAAAAGCTGAAGCCGACAGATCCTCCAGATCTGCCGGCTTCTCCATGGGCTTTTTTCATTGTGTGCAAAAAGGCTACGGCCTTATATCCTTATCCTCTACCAGACGCACGCCCGCACCCATCAAAACGTTTTCCGCCTTTTCATTGTTTTCCACACGAAATACCATATGCACATGGCCCGGTTCTTTCGAAAGGAAGGAGTAAGCATATTCCACCCCTACGCCTGCCTGAGCAAGCAGGTTCAGGATCTTAGCCAGCTGGCCTGGCTCATTGACAACAGTGACTGCCAATACCGGGGTGACAATATGAACCCATCCGTTTTTGGCCATCAGCGTTTCCGCCTTTTCCGTATCGTTGACAATCAGACGAACCACGCCGTACTCCTGTGTTTCTGCCACGGAAATGGCCATCAGATCAATATCATTCTGAGAAATTAAATTTATAAGCTCTGCCAGATTCCCAACTTTGTTTTCCACAAAAACCGAGATTTGCTGAATTGTCATATCATTCCCTCCTCATTTTCACTTTGTACGCGGTTTAAATCTTACGTTTATCAATCACACGGACTGCCTTGCCTTCGCTGCGGGCAATGCTCTTGGGATCTACC
>CAZSBD010000009.1:1891-20085 GCA_964605215.1 uncultured Oscillospiraceae bacterium
TTGGCGTAAATACCCAGCATAGACTTCAGCGCGTTTACAATCTTCTTTTCCTCACTTGTCACATCGGTCATTTTGTCGGAGAACATCTCATTGGTCATTTCCACATAAACATCCAGAGTATCGCTGTTGTTGACGCGGTCCACAACGATCTGGTAGTTGGCCGGCAGATTGTTGTTTAAAAGTACGGTTTCAATCTGAGAGGGGAATACATTGACGCCCTTAATAATCAGCATATCATCACTGCGGCCCATAGGCTTGGACATCTTGACAAAGGTTCTGCCGCAGGAGCACTTTTCCCGGCTGAGAATGCAGATATCCTTGGTTCGGTAACGGATCAGCGGGAAGGCTTCCTTGTCGATGCTGGTGAATACCAACTCGCCTTTGCTGCCCTCCGGTAAAACCTCGCCGGTTTTCGGATCGATGATTTCTGCAATGAAGTGATCCTCATTGATGTGCATGCCTGTCTGCTCCTCGCACTCAAAGGATACGCCGGGGCCGGAGATCTCTGTCAGGCCATAAATATCATACGCCTTGATGCCCAGCTTTTTCTGGATATCCTGACGCATTTCCTCGCTCCATGCTTCCGCGCCGAAAATACCGGCTTTCAGCTTGATCTTATCCCGAAGGCCACGCTCCTGGATCGCCTCGCCCAGGTAAGCCGCATAGGACGGGGTGCAGCACAGAATGGTAGCGCCTAAATCTGTCATAAACTGCAGCTGCCGGTCGGTATTGCCCGAGGACATCGGCAGGGTCAGACAACCTACCTTATGAGATCCGCCATTCAAACCAGGGCCGCCGGTAAACAGGCCATAGCCATAGCAGACATGGCACACGTCATCCTGAGTGCCGCCTGCTGCTACGATCGCCCGCGCACAGCATTCCTCCCACATGTCGATATCCTTCTGAGTGTAGAAAGCAACTACCCGCCGGCCTGTGGTGCCGGAGGTGGACTGGATACGCACGCAGTCACGCAAGGGGCGAGCCATCAGGCCATAGGGATAGGCTTGACGCAGATCCTCCTTATCCAGGAAGGGCAGCTTATGTAAATCGTCAACAGACTGGATATCCTCCGGTCTGACACCCTTTTCATCCATTTTCTTTCTATAATAGGGGACATTCTCGTAAACCCGCTTTACGGTATCCACCAAGCCGGCGCTCTGCCACGCCCGAATTTGTTCCGGAGAAGCGCACTCCTTCTCCGGCTGATAATAATTTCCCATTTTGATTCATCCTCTCTTTTATCGCTTTGCCGCAAAAAATTCTTTGGCTGGTTTTCCCTGCAGAAATTCGCAATTTCCACAAAAGTATACAGGTTTATTTTATACTATTTTGTGTAAAATAGCAACATTCCTTTTTTCCATTCTATTTTTTCGGTTATTTTCCTAAAAAACTTTTGTTGTTTCGGTGCAAATTGCCAATTTTTCTTCTTGACAAATGCCGCTGGTAGCGGTAATCTATCTCTGTTCAAATTTACCCATATTTAACAAGGTTCCCATTTTTTGGGCCTTTTTCTTTTTGCCCTTTTATCATATTTGGAGGAGCTTTTTATGCACATTCTCATCTCCTTGGGGCTGATATTTCTGCATATGACCATCACCGCTTCCATGATCGGCCTGGTGGTTTTGCTGATCCGGGTCCTGCTGCGGCCTATCCCCAAAAAATATACCTGGCTTTTGTGGCTGCCTGTGCTGTTTCGCATGGTGTGCCCTCTGTCCTTTTCCACCGGCATCAGTATTCTAAGCCCCCTGGTCAAGGCGGGCTGGGTCACCTCCCTGTCCCGCAATCTGGGCTTTTCCCTGGATCTGCCCTTTGCCGCTCAGGTTATCATTCCCTTTGCTGCTCCCAAAAGTGATTGGGCTCAGATTCTTTTGATGATTGTGGCCGTTGTCTGGATTGCCGGCGCGGTTTTCTTTCTGGTGATGAATATCATCCCCTATCTCCGTCTCAAGGAACGGATGAAAACTGGCTGCATCCAACTGTCGGAAGGCTTTTATCTGTCTCCCCGGCTGTCCTCTCCTCTGATTGTAGGGCTGTTTCGCCCTCGGGTTTATCTGCCCCAGGGATTGAGCGAAACCGATCTGCATCTGCAAATCCTTCATGCCAAGCAGCACCTGCGGCGGCTGGACTTCTTCTTCCAGCCTGTCTGGTTTGTGGTAACCGTTCTTCACTGGTGCAATCCTCTGGCCTGGGTGTTTCACACCCAGATGCTCCATGACCTAGAGCATTCCTGCGATGAAATGACCCTGGATCAGCTGAACGAAACCGAGCAGGAGGCTTATTTTAACTTCCTCCATTCCCTGGCCAACACCCGCAGCAATCAGTTTGCCAACACATGCCCCCTGGCCATTGGCGAGGCTCGTTCGGAAAACCGGATTGCGCATTTAAAAAAATACCGCCATATTCTCCGCCCCTATGCAGGGCTGGCGCTGGTGATTTTATGTATCCTGCTGATTGTTCTGCTGTCGAATCCCCTTTCCATCCTGTAGCCTTAGCATTTTGTCATTTGTTTATTTTATAAATAAAAAAGCAGCCGATTTTCGGCTGCTTTCCACCGTTCTACATTTCCATCTGACGGCTTAAAAAATTGGCCGCGGTCTGGGCCAGTATCAGTTCGCTCTCGCTGATTTTGCGGCTGTCATTTTCATCCAAAAAGACCACGCAGCCGGAAACGTCGCCGCCGGTAATGATGGGAGAAACCACGGCGGCCTTGCGATCGTCACAAACCTCCACCTCACTGCCACCGTTTCCTTTTTCATAGGACCGGCGAGTTTCCATCTGCTTTTCCAGGGCGGGGCTGATATTTTTGTCATACAAATCCTTTTTGGCAGAGCCGGCAGCGGCAATCACCGCGTCCCGATCACAAATGGCGCAGCTCAGGCCAGTGGTACGGCTCATACTTTCACAAAGCTCTGTGACAAAATTGCCCAAATCCCCTACTGGGGAATATTTTTTAAAAATAACTTCGCCGTCCCGATTGGTATAGATCTCCAAGGGATCGCCTTCCCGGATCCGCATCGTCCGGCGGATTTCCTTTGGAATGACGACCCGACCCAGATCATCAATACGGCGCACAATACCTGTTGCTTTCATTGGTTTTTTTCCTCCATCCCTTCCCTTTGTTGGGGTTTTTCTCTGTGATGATAGTATTTATAAATTGATGAAATTTATTCTTCCGGTACAAAATATAAACATTGGAAGTTTTCGGAAACCCTAAATTTCGGAGGTGTTCCTTATGTCCGTTGGCGCAAAGCGTTCTGTTTATTTTGATCATGTCAAACTGGCCCTGATCCTTTTGGTGGTACTGGGTCATACCTTGTCTCCCCTGAAAGATTCCCACAACGTTCTGACCATGTGGAAGTGGATCTATACCTTTCACATGCCCCTTTTTGTTTTTATCAACGGCTATTTCAGCTCCCTGAAAAAAGATCCTCTGGAAAAATGCACTCATTTTTTCCTTTTATATGTGGGCATGCAGCTCCTTTCCACCTGCTGTATGCTGATATTCCGGTTTGACACTCTCTCCTTTAGCCTGTGGAAACCCCGTTTTGGCCTTTGGTATCTGGTGGGGCTGATACTCTGGACATGGATGCTCCCCCTCACCCGGCGGATTTCCCCTGCAGTGCTGCTGTCCGGTTCGGTTGCCCTGTCTTTGGCAGCGGGCTACTGCTCCTTTGTGGATCCTGTACTGGCCCTGTCCCGGGTGCTGTTTTTCTTCCCCTTTTTCCTTTTGGGTTTTTACGCCAAAAAACTGGATCCGGCCAAGGTGAGCCGCTTTTTCCGTCATCCCGCCTGGAAGCTGGCGGCAGCCGGGGTTTTGTTCCTGCTGGCTTTGCTTCTTTTCCGCTATGGCAACCGGCTGCCTCAGGGCCTGTTTTTGGCCAAAACCGCTTACTCCCGCCGCCTGCTTGCTCTGGCCGGCCCGGCCTGGCTGTACCGCCTGGGCTTTTACGGCGCAGCCTGCCTGAGCGGCGGCGCATTTCTGCTGCTGATCCCCCGGCGAGCCTGTCCTCTTTCTTCTTTAGGCCAGCGAACCCTGGCTGTCTACATGGGTCACTTGCTGGTGTTGGATCTGTTTAAGGATGAAATTCCCCTTTTGGCCCGCATTTTGCCTGTACCGGCAATCGCTGCTTTGGCTTTGATGATGGCCTTCATCTTTTGCCATCCTGTCTTTATGCAGCCTCTTGACTGGCTGATGCGGCTGCCTCTCCTGTCCTCTCGTCCCAACTCTTTCCTCTCCCTGCGTCCCGCACCCCCTATAAAGCGGCTGCGGCACTGGCGCATCCTGCCCCGTGCTCAACGGATGCTGCGGATTCGATAAAAAAGCTAGTACACGCCGTAACTTTTTTGGATATCTCAATATCGCTTCGCGCAAAAGACTTTATCGGCAAGCTAAAAAAATCCCCTTTCCGGGGATTATTTTGTGGATATCTTTTGAAAATGTACAGTTTTATACTTTTTCCCTTGGAAATCTGGTTCTGGGTTTATCCTAATTCACCAATACTTTGATTTATTTTTTGTTTAATTTGCTAAAATCATATTTTCCTATTTGTAATCATACAAAAAATTTATCCTCTCCGTTTTTAGTCTTTTGCACAAATCATAATTTATATCCATTTTGTTGACCTGAAAATCTGGACAAACCTTTAAAAATAGCTTATAATGAATAAGTGTTACAGTTGTGTTACAATTTGAAAAACATTCGGTTACAAACGTAAACTTTCTTTGAAAATTCGAATCAGGTGTTGTTATGAGAAAACAAATCAAACGGCTGGCGACGCTAGCCCTGCTCTTTGCGCTGGCGGTGGGAATCTTACCTTCTGCTGTGCCGTCCGCTTATGCCACAGACGGCGTTTATTCTGCAATTACCAGCTTTGTTTCCCCTTACGTTGGTACCAACTATGAGTATTATTATAAAGTAGGCGGCACAACAAAGGCCGCCGGCTGTCACGCCTTCGTTAACTCTGTTTGGAAGAATGTCTTTGGCTGCGATGTCTACAGCGGCAAGGACAGCCGGACAGAAAAGACCAGCGATTTCAGCAACTTTGCTTCCTTTATGCAGTCCAACGCTCGGGTCGGCGACATTCTCCGTTTTGATTATCCCCATTCCATGCTCATTATCGGCGTGAGCAAGACAGGAATTACCGTATACGAATCTATGGGTCACAGCCCCTCTTATAACACGGTATGCAAATCTACTTATACATATGAAAAGCTGATCAGCCGTTATGCCGGCTGCTCCTACTTCCTATACCAGGTTGATCCGGCAATTTACCAGTCCGTGCAGAAAAACGGAAGTTCTTCTTCCACCACTGCCCAGACACCGGCTGCTACTACAAAGCCTTCTGCTGCCGCAACAGCTCCGTCTGTGACGGCGGCGCCTTCCACGGCAACCACGCCTTCGGCCTCTGCTCCGGACCCGGAAGAAAGCATTCAGGATCTGAATATGGTGGAAGCTGGCGCAGATCCGGATTTACAGATCTGTACGGTAGCGACTACCTTCACCTCTACCGAGCCGGGAAAAACGATCCCCAGCCTGAATCAGACGGTGATGCTTTCCGCAAACAACACCATGAGCCTGTCCACCGGACTGTCCAATGTTGAAGTTGTCGGCGTCCTGATTAACGGCAAGGCCATTCCCGATTCCAGCTATTCTACCATTTATACCGACACCTGCGGCGTTCAGATCACTCTGGATCAGACACCTGCGGACAAGTTCTCCGCGGAGATCCTGGTGGCTTCTCAAAATACCAATCGTCTGTGCCACTTTATCCAGGATAACAGCAAGGCGGTTTCCTTCTCGGATGTTTCCCCTTCTTCCTGGTCTCGCAGCAGTATCATCAGCGCCGTACAGTATGGTCTGATGTCCGGTACTGCAAACGGCACCTTCCAGCCCACTGCCACCTTGACAGAAGGTGAGGCTCTGGCTCTGGCTGCCCGTTTATACAGCATTTATTACAACGGCTCCGCCGCTTCTTTGGCAGCTACCACTCCCTGGTATCAGGCTTATGTGGATTACTGCACGAAAACCCATATCACAGACAAGCTCTCCAGCATCTGCCCCACCGCTCCCATTACCCGGCAGCGCTTCGCGATTCTGCTGAGCAGCGTCTTCCCGGAATCTGAATATCCCGCTTTGTATGATTACACCTTTACCGACACCGCAAACAGCGATGTGCTGATGCTGGCCAACGCCGGTATCCTCTCCGGCTATGCAAACGGTTCCTTTGGCGCAAACGACCAGGTGACCCGAGAGCAGGCGGCTACGATTCTGTCCCGTATGGTGGATCGCTCTAAGCGTTAAATTTGAATTTTCTCCCCGCCCTGCGGCGGGGATTTTTCTGTATTGATAGGATCTAATTATGTCATTTTCCCATCCAGCTGTCCGGCTTTGTCAGGACTCATGCTTTCATTTTTTAAAAACCATTCCCAAAAACAGCGTGGATCTGGTACTGATCGATCCCCCTTATGAAGTATCTCGGGATTCCCATTTTCAGACCCGTCCCATCACCGGCACGGATGTAGACCGATTTCGGGTGAGCATGGATTTTGGGGACTGGGATAAAAATTTCACCGGTCTGGATCATGTCCTGCTAGAATGCCACCGCGTCCTGCGGCCCGGCGGCACTTTAATCTGTTTTTATGATCTGTGGAAAATCACCGCTCTGCGGAATTATTTCAATCAAGCCGGCTTTCGCCAGATCCGCCTGCTGGAATGGATCAAGACGAACCCTGTGCCCTTAAACAGCAAGGTCAATTACCTGACCAACGCCAGGGAAATTGCCGTTTTAGGGGTGAAAGGCAGCAAGCCCACCTTCCACAGCGAATATGACAACGGCGTTTACCGCTATCCCATCTGCCGGGACAAAGGCCGTTTTCATCCCACCCAAAAGCCTTTGCAGCTGATCGCTGACCTGATCCGCAAGCACTCCAATCCTGGCGACCTGGTGCTGGACTGCTTTGCCGGCAGCGGCACGACAGCGGCTGCCGCTTTGGATACAGGCCGCCGGTTCATCGGCTGTGAGCTGAGCGGAGAATATTACAAAAAAAGCCTGAAGCGGCTGGAAAACCATAAATCCGCCCCTTCCCCGGAGGTTTGATATGAAACAGAAATCTTTGAAGGACTCGTTTTTGGAGCTTGCCCAGCCAGATGAACAGGGCTATTCCCGGCGGATTGAGCTATCCGACCTGGTTGCCGTGGACCCCCGTTTCGCCACGGGCAACGGCGGCCACTGGTGCCGGTCGGACGGCGCTTTGGGCCGGCAGTATCACATTGTCCGGTTCAAAGAAAAGGGCCGTATTGTGGCCGTCAAGCTGGACGGCTTCAACCGATCCCCTGCCGCCAAAAAAATTTCCTCCGCCATCAGCCGAAAAATCAAAAAGCGAAAGTGCGTGGTTTTGCAGATCAGTACCAATATCGAATGCGACCATAAAAACGCCAAATACGACCAGCGGGAGCTGGAGGATGTGACCCAGCAGCGGCTGGAGGATTTTCAGCCCCTTTCCAAGGCCGCCAATGACGCCAAGCGGCAGCACTGCAAGCTCTGCCGGGAAACCGGCATCCGTTTTGACGCCCGCCGCCTGGGCTACTCCCAACCCTATGTAAAAGGCTCTGCCTCCTCCCCCAACTGCGAGGGCTGCTATTGGTATGATCCTTATGATTTTAACCGGCAGATCTCTGCCGGCTTTGTCCAGGAAAGGTAATCGGTTTCAGATAAAAGAGGAATCCCTATGAAAATTGTCATCATTGGCAGCGGTAAAATCGGCACCGCTCTGACAGATAAGCTTTCTCAGGAAGGCCATGATATCACCGTCATCGACTCCAATGCCAAGGTACTGGAGCAGAATATGCTGAAATACGATGTGATGACGGTCTGCGGCAACGGCGCCGTGGCCGCTACCCTGCGGGAGGCGGACGCCCCTAACTCGGATCTGATTATTGCTGCCACCAGCACAGACGAGGTGAACATTCTGGTATGTACCCTTGCCAAGCGCATGGGAGCCAAGCGCACCATCGTCCGGGTGCGCAATCCGGAATATTTTGACCAGCTGTATATTATGCGCCGGGATCTTGGTTTTTCTATGACCTTAAACCCGGATATGGACGCTTCCCGGGAGCTGTTCCGCCTTTTGCAGTTTCCCTCCTTTCTCAAGCGGGAGACCTTTGCCAAAGGCCGTGTGGAGATCGTGGAGCTGAATATCAAAAAGGATTCCCTGCTTTGCGGCGTTCCTGTCATGAAGCTGTACGATTTTGCCAAGGTGCATGTTCTCGTGTGCGCTGTGCGCCGGGGGGATCAAACCTTTATTCCCAATGGCGGCTATGTTTTCGAAGAAGGGGATCGGATCTCTGTTACCGCCAATTCTTCTGATCTGACCACCATGATCCGCAATCTGCATCTAGGTGAACAGAAAATCCGCAATGTCATGATTATCGGCGGTAGCCGTACCAGCTTTTACCTGGCCAAAAAACTGCTGCGCAACAAGCTGCGGGTGAAAATTATCGAAAACAACCATGCGCGCTGTATGGCTCTGGCCGCCTCTCTGCCCGGCGCTACCATCATTGAAGGGGACGGCACAATGCCCTCTCTCCTTCAGGAAGAGGACATCCAAAGCGCGGACGCTGTACTGGCTATGACCAGCATTGATGAGGAAAACATGATTCTCTCCCTTTACGCCAAGAGCCAGGGCGTCCAGACCGTCATTCCTAAAATTAATCGGGATGAGCTTTTGGGTATCAGCAAGACCATCGGTTTGGAGACCATCATCAATCCCAAGGTGCTGTGCTGCAACAACATTGTCCGCTATGTTCGAGCCTTGGAAAACACGGAAGGCGGTTCTATGATTACCCTCCACCGCATTGCGGACAACAGCGTGGAAGCCTTGGAATTTATGGCCAACGAAACCACCCACTATCTAAACCAGCCTTTGATGAATATTCCCATCAAGAAAAATATTATCATTGCCCGGATCAACCGCTGCGGCAACAGCTTCAGCCCTTCCGGCTCAGATCATATTGCCTCCGGCGATCTGGTCATCGTCGCTGCTACCTCTCAGCAAACCCTATATGATCTCAATGATATTTTTGAGGAGTAAGCCTGCTTATGAACCGAAAAATGATCGGAAAAATTTTAGGGTATCTGTTTTTGATGGAAGCCCTGTTTCTCCTTCCCGCCGGACTCATTTCTTTATTTCGATATGAAGCGGAAGCGGTTCGCGGTATTTTTCTGACAATTATGCTGCTGTGCGTCCTGTCCGCCGGTTTTCTGATTGTCTGCCACAACGCTTCCCAGCGGCTCCAAGCCCGGGATGGCTTTATCACGGTAGCTCTGGCCTGGTTTTCCATGTCTTTTTTAGGCGCGTTTCCCTTTTGGCTGAGCCGGGAGATCCCCAGCTTTATCGACGCTTTTTTTGAAACCGTTTCCGGCTTTACCACCACCGGCGCTTCCATTTTGACCGATATCGAAGGCTTAAGCCACGGCCTTTTATATTGGCGAAGCTTTACCAACTGGCTGGGCGGTATGGGTATGCTGGTGTTTTTGCTGGCTGTGCTGCAGAACGCCCGGGGCAGCGGCAATTTTCTTCATCTGCTGCGGGCGGAAAGCCCAGGGCCTTCTGTGAGCAAAATGACCCCCAAGACCCGAAAAAGCGCCAAAATCTTATACACCATCTATATTGTCATGACCATTGTCTGCGCCCTGTTCTTGCTGGCTGGCGGCATGCCCCTTTTTGACAGCGTCTGTCACGCTTTTTCCGTGGCGGGAACCGGCGGCTTTTCCATCAACAATACCAGCGTCGCCGTATACAGCCCTTATTGCCAAAATGTTATGACCGTTTTCCTCATTTTATTTGGGGTTAATTTTAACATATATTATCTCCTGCTGCTGCGGGAATTTAAGGCTGTGTTCCAGGATGAAGAGCTGCGGCTTTACATCTGCCTGGCAATAGGCTCTATCGTTGTAATTGGCTTGAATATTGCCCCCCAATTTGATTCTCTGGGCGCTTCTTTCCACCATGCCGCCTTTAATGTGAGCAGCATTATTTCCACTGCCGGTTTTTCTTCTATGGATTATAATCTGTGGCCCCAGCTTTCCAAAGGCATTTTGCTGATTTTAATGCTGCTGGGCGCTTCTGCCGGTTCCACCTCCGGCGGCCTGAAAGCTATCCGGGTGCTGATCCTTTTTAAAAACATGCGGCGGCAGATTCGCAAAATGCTTTATCCCCGCAGCGTAGAAGTGGTCAAGGTCAACGGCAAGGTGATCCAGGAGGAAGTGGTAGACGGTGTCAACGCCTATACGGTCATTTATTTTTTCCTGATCCTTACCACCTATCTTCTAATCTCCCTGGATAACTTTTCTTTTGAGACCACCTTTTCCGCCGCCGTGGCCTGCTTCAACAACATTGGTCCCGGCTTTGATATGATCGGCCCGGCAGGCAACTTCGCCTCCTTTTCCCCCTTTTCCAAACTGGTTTTAACCTTCAGCATGATCCTGGGACGATTGGAAATCTTCCCGGTTTTGATCCTGTTCAGTCCCCGCTCCTGGCGGAAAAAAGGCACCTTCCCCTTTGTGCGGAAAAAGGGCAAATTCTGATATGGATGGTTTTCCATGCTCCTTTTATAAGAAAATACCCCATTTGTTATTCGGCCTATCATAGGAAATAACAAATGGGGTTTTATTTTGAAAATTTTTTCTTTTATGCGGGTTGCAGACGCTCCACAATATAATGTTCCATTTCCCTTGGATCCATATCCAAGGCGGCGGCCAGCTCACCATACAACAGCTTTTCCACATCCCGGCCCATACCCTCGCAGAAATAGGATGGACGTTGACCTCGTTTCAGACTCTGCTGCCTTTTCTGATAGATGCCCTTGAGCATTTCGATCCACCGCCGGGTATCCCCGGAACGGATGGTCTCCCGCCAAAATCTTTCCCGCTCAATTTTATTTTCACACCAGTACGGTTCTACCTCCGGTAGATGGTGGATCAGATCTTCCGCCTGCTTTTTGTCCATTATGGGACGGAGGGGGATCCTTTTTTGTTCCACCGGCGCATAGATGTGGGTATTCCCCTTATCGTAGACCTGCGTCAGTGCATAATACAAGCTCTTTTTTCCGCCGACTTCCATCTCCTGAACGCCCTGGATCTGGCAGACTCCAGAGGCTCCATACACGACTTTATCGCCAGTTTGATACATGCTGCACCTCATTTTCCACAGCCGCAGTCGCTTTCCGGTTCTGCCGGCGCCTATGCGGCAAATCTCAAAATGTTCCTGATTATGGGAACAAAATCTTAGTCTATGATTTTATTCTACCACTTTTTTGTCATTCATGTAAGCAAAATTTTTATACTTTTGGATATTTTTCCAATTCTTCCTGAGCCTTTTGTATAATTCCCTCCCATCTGCAAATCCTAACAGAAAAACCAAGGAGGTCTTTCTCTTGAAAATGACACCAGAAGCTTATGAAAAGCTGATGCAAAGCAAAATCCCTCCCTCCCCCTTATGGAAGGATATGTGCTTTGCCTTTCTCATCGGCGGCGCCATCTGCACGCTGGGCCAGGGCATTTTAAACGGCTACCAAAGCCTGGGCCTGGATGAAAAGCAGGCAGGCACGGCACTGTCCATCACTTTGATCTTTTTAAGCGCTCTGCTTACCGGCCTGGGGCTGTATGATAAGCTGGCCAAGTATGCGGGAGCAGGCACTCTGGTACCCATTACCGGCTTTGCCAACTCTATTGTGGCCCCTGCTATGGAATTTAAAAGCGAAGGACTGATTATGGGTACAGCGGTCAAGATGTTCACCATCGCCGGGCCGGTTTTGGTCTATGGTATTACCGCTTCCGTAATCTATGGCCTGATCCTCTATGGCTTCCAGCTGTACTGAGAAAGGGGGATCTATTATGACATGCAAAAAACTAGGCCGGCAAACCATAGCCTTTGGGGAACCTCCGGGAATCGCCGGGTTTGCCGCTGTCGTGGGCAAAAAGGAAGGAGAGGGACCCCTGGGAGATCAGTTTGACCAGGTATGCCAGGATACCCGCCTGGGTCAAAAAAGCTGGGAACTGGCGGAAAGCGCCCTGCAAAAAACCGCTATGCAGTTGGCTCTGCGCAAGGCGGGAATGCCGCCGGAGGCCTGTGATTTTATTTTGGCTGGGGATCTTTTGAACCAATGTATTTCCACCGCCTTTGCCACCCGGGACACAAACATCCCCTTTTTGGGATTGTACGGCGCCTGCTCCACCATGGCGGAAAGCCTGCTGGTTGGGGCCTGCCTCATTGACGGCGGCTTTGCCGATCATATTCTGGCAGGAGCTTCCTCTCATTTCTGCTCGGCGGAACGGCAGTACCGCTTTCCCCTTTCCTACGGCGGCCAGCGCACCCCCACCGCCCAGTGGACTGCCACTGCGGCAGGCAGCGTTTTGTTGTCCCATAAAAATCCATGTCCAATCCGGGTTACCCACGGAGTTTGCGGCAAAATTGTGGATATGGGCATCAAGGACGCTGCCAATATGGGCGGGGCAATGGCGCCGGCGGCCTATGACACCCTGACCACCCTGTGGCATGACACAAACACTGCCCCGGAGGATTATGACCTGATCGTCACCGGCGACCTGGGCTACATCGGCAGCGAAATGCTCACCACCCTTTTGGAGCAGGACGGCATCCGCCTGACCAATTACAACGACTGCGGCCGAATGCTTTTTCAGACCCAGCAGGATACCCATTCCGGCGCTTCCGGCTGTGGCTGCTCGGCTGCTGTTCTGTGCGGCCCCATTCTGCGGGAAATGGAGGCAGGCAGACTGAAAAAGGTGATCTTTGCCGCCACCGGCGCTTTGATGAGCCCCACCTCTATTCAGCAGGGGCAAAGCATCAGCGGTATTTGTCATGCCTTGATTTTACAGGCAGGAGGAAATAACTAGATGGAATATTTAACGGCATTTATTACAGGTGGTATCATTTGCGGCTTGAGCCAGATCCTCATTGATAAAACTAAACTGACCCCTGCCCGTATCCTGACCTCCTATGTGGTTCTGGGTGTGATCCTGGGCGGCCTGGGCGTATATAAGCCTTTGGCCGATTGGGGCGGCGCAGGAGCCACCGTCCCCCTTTTGGGCTTCGGCTATAATCTGGCCAAAGGCATTCAAGAGGGTCTGGTGCAGGATGGCCTGCTGGGCGTGTTTACCGGCGGCATCACCGCAACCGCCGGCGGCATTACCGCCGCTGTGGTTTTTGGCTGGCTGATTGCTGTACTTTTTCGCTCCCGTGACAAAAGCTAACTTGACAAATCGGGAAAAGTCCGCTATCCTTTACCCATAAAGGAACAGGGATTCCACAGGCCGGGCAGATCGGCAAAGCCCATGGATTCCGACAAGCCGAAAGGAAAGGATGTAGACTATGGAATTAGGCATCAAGGGCCAGGCAGAGTGGCTGGTTACAGAAGACAAACTGGCAAAAAATGTGGGCAGCGGTGAGGTGGCTGTTTTTGCAACGCCTATGCTGCTGGCCGGTATTGAATATACAGCGATGGAAAGCGTAAAGCCTTACCTGCCCGAGGGCAAGGTCACGGTTGGCGTGGACGCAAGCTTTTCCCATTTGGCAGCCACCCCGGAAGGGATGAAGGTTCGCTTTGAAACCGAACTGATTGCCATTGACGGCAAAATGCTCACTTTCCAGGTGGCAGCCTATGATGAAGTGGGCAAGGTGAGCGAAGGCACCCACAAGCGTGCCATAGTCACCAAGGCTTCTTTTGAAAAGCGGGCAAAAAATAAAGGGCAAAACTAATTCCCTGAATTGACAACCCCCTGCCTATTTGCTATAATGGATAGGCAGTATGCCGCTGTGGTGGAATTGGTAGACACAAGGGATTTAAAATCCCTCGGACTTATACTCCGTGCCGGTTCGAGCCCGGCCAGCGGTACCAAGTCGGAGCAAGCAATGTAACGCTTGCTCCGACTTTTTTTGTAAAGCCAGATTACCGCCGCACTTGTGTCATGGTATCGCATAGGAGAAAAATTTTCCTTGACATATCGGTCAAACTGTGGTATCTTCTCTTTAGTTAGTTATAACTAACTAAAGAACACGAAAGGAAGATTTTTTTATGAGTAAAGTAGCTATTGTATATTGGAGCGGCACAGGCAATACCCAGAAAATGGCGGATGCCATCGCCGCAGGCGCACAGAAAGCCGGCGCAGAGGTTTCCATGTTTGGCCCCAGTGAGTTTGACAGATCCCAGCTGAACAATTTTAGCGCCATTGCCTTCGGCTGCCCCTCCATGGGCGTAGAGGTTCTGGAAGAGACGGAATTTGAGCCTATGTTTGCAGATCTGGAAAGCGCCCTGATGGGCAAGAGCATTGCTCTGTTCGGCTCCTACGGTTGGGGTGACGGTGAGTGGATGCGCAACTGGGTAGAACGCTGCCAGGACGACGGCGCCAGACTCATCACCGATGAAGGCCTGATCGTACAGGAGACCCCCAACGATACCCAGTGCCAGGTGTGCCAAGAGCTGGGCGCTAAGCTGGCCAATTCCTAAGTTTCCTATTTTTTTCTTTTCCCTGTAGTTAGCAAAGACTAACTACAGGGACTTTTCTTTGTCTTGGCAAATTTTTCTTTTCTAATTTGTTGTAAAAACAACATACTTCTCTTGGATTTTTTTCTATACTCATCTTACAGCGAAGCCACTCCGGCTTCTTCCAAAAATCAAATCCAAGGAGATCGTATATATGAACCATTCTATGTTTTGCTTTCAGTGTGAACAAACCGCCGGCTGTGCCGGCTGCACAGGCCACAGCGGCGTATGCGGCAAATCCGCCCGGACAGCCCAGCTCCAGGATGCGCTTACCGGCGCACTTATCACCCTGGCTCAGACCTGTCCCCCTTCCCGCCAAACGCAGACCACTGACCGTCTGATTTTAGAGGGCCTGTTTACCACCCTGACCAATGTGAGCTTTGATGATACTGCCATTCAGGCTTTGACGGATCAGACCCGCAAAGAAATCCAAAAGCTGGCTCCTGGCGCCCTGGCCTATCCTATGGAAAAGCTCTGGCAGGCTCAGGAGGATATCCGCTCCCTGAAATCTCTCATTCTCTTCGGCCTGCGGGGTATGGCGGCTTACGCTTATCACGCTCTGGTGCTGGGCTATGCCGATAAAACCGTCAACGCTTTCTTTTACAAAGCCCTGGCTATCCTGGGCGAGGAGCATACCGTGGAAGATCTTCTGCCCACAGTTTTTCAGGTCGGCGAGGTGAACCTGACCTGTATGGCGCTTTTGGACAAGGCAAATACCCAGGTTTTGGGTACGCCTGCCCCTGTCACCGTGTCTCTCACCGTGGAAAAAGGCCCCTTTATCGTGATCTCCGGCCACGATCTTTATGATCTCAAGCTGCTTTTGGAGCAGACCCAGGGCAAGGGCATCAACATCTACACCCATGGTGAAATGCTTCCCGGCCACGCTTATCCGGAACTGAAAAAATACCCCCATTTAAAGGGCAATTTCGGCACCGCCTGGCAGAACCAGCAGCGGGAATTTGATCAGCTTCCCGCCCCCATTCTCTTTACCACCAACTGCCTGATGCCGGTGAAGGAAAGCTATGCTGACCGGGTGTTCACCACGGAAGTGGTCACCTATCCCGGCATGGTGCATATCGGAGAGGACAAGGACTTCACGCCGGTGATTCAAAAGGCTCTGGAACTGGGCGGCTTTGACCGGGATATGGAATTTACCGGCATCAACGGCGGCAAAACCGTCACCACCGGCTTTGGCCGCAGCGCCATCTTAGACGCTGCGGATCAGGTGGTACAGGCGGTGCAGGCCGGTCACCTGCGTCATTTCTTCCTGGTAGGCGGCTGCGATGGCGCTCGCCCTGGCCGTAACTATTATACGGAGTTTGTAAAAAAAGCCCCGGCGGATACCATCATCCTCACCTTGGCCTGCGGCAAGTATCGCTTTCACGATCTGGATTTGGGCGCCATTGACGGTCTGCCCCGGCTGATGGATATGGGTCAGTGCAACGATGCCTTCGGCGCGATCCAGGTGGCTTTGGCCCTGGCAAAGGCCTTTGACTGCGGCGTCAATGACCTGCCTCTGTCCATGGTTCTCTCCTGGTATGAGCAGAAAGCGGTGTGCATCCTGCTGACGCTTTTGCATCTGGGTATCCAGAATATCCGGTTAGGGCCTACTCTGCCTGCTTTCCTTTCCCCCAATGTACTTCAGCTTTTGGTGGAACAGTATCATATCGCGCCCATCAGCACCCCGGACGAGGATCTCAAAGAACTCTTAGGCTAAACGCAAAAAGGCTTCCCTTTTTATAAGGGAAGCCTTTTTTATAATTGCGCGTCCACGCCGTTAATGAAGATCTCTTCTTCCTCTTCCACGGGGATCATTAAAAATTTCTGGCCATCTAGGATTTGCAGCTGGATTTTGTCCGTTTTTTCCGCAGGCAGCTGCATTTGAATGCCGGAACGCTCCTCCCAGGGCGGGGTCTCCTTATCCTTGTCTGCCAGCTGCTCCCGCAGCGTGGAGATCTGCCTTTCCAGACGGACAGTCTGCTCCCGGCGGGCGTTTTCCTCCACCGCCTTGGGGTCGATCAGGTTCTGAGCCACTGCCGGTGTTTCCCCAAACCGGGCGGTTAACGCACGCTCTATATATGCCCGGTTTTCCTTGGGGATCTCCGCGTCCTCCAGCACCTGACTGACCGCCTCTTGGGTCAGGGGGATAGGCGGCTGTTCAAAGCCTTCCTCTTCCTCCCCTACCATCTCACTCAGGTTTTTTTGCAGCCGAAGGAATGCATTTTCCTGCTCGCCGGGATTGCCGGCAAAGGCATCCTCCACAATGGTCTGAAAGGCCTGCTTTTCCTCTGCCGCCGTCCGCTGGCTGATACAGCCCAAAACCCCTTCCATAAAGCCAGGCTGAGGCTCTTTGGGATTTTTTATGTAATAAGTGAGCCGATTGACATCCCGGCTCCGCTCGCAAAAGGCAGGATAGACAAAGCCCAGGTTGGGCGCCGCCACCACCCAATCCCGAATGCGGCAACCGATACGGTTTTCCTCCTCCCGGTAACCCAGAGCCGCCTTGGAAAGCTCCACTGGACACACAGCGCACAAAAGATATTCGTAGACCTCCTGCGATTCATCCAGCTTAGTCCGATCTGAAGTGCGGACCATCACATCATAAATATCATGGAATACCAGAATCAGATAATTTCCATCCCAGGGATACTGACCGATAATCTGCTCATACAGCCGATCCAGCAGATCCTCATTTTCCAGCTTGCTTCTGTTTAAAGCCAGCAGAAAAGCCTGATTGCTTTCCTCCGGCTGTTGGCATGGGGCAAATTCCAGCTCCAGCAGGTTGTTGCCCATAGCGCCGGAAAGCACCTTTTTGGCGATCTCCAAATATTTATAATACTCGTCCTCCTCCAAATCGGAAAAGGTCTCCTGAAATTTCAGCAGAATCTGGCCGGTCCCGTTGACATAGCAGCCGCACAGCCGGTCAAAAGTACAGCCCTTTTTCTGGAACCGGCGGCGCAGCTCCAGGATGTCCCGTTTTGTCATATGCATGAATTGATTCCTTCCTTTGCTTTGGTTTGCTTTTCAGTATACGGGGAAAATTCCTCCGGCGCAAGAAAAATTCCCCGCTTTTGGGGGAAACCTTCACCGGGTTCTCTTTATGCTTGTCCCACAATTTGAATCTGACAGGCCTTCATCGCCTGCAAAGCGGTACGGTGGCTGTCCGGCGTGACCCCGGCGCAGCAGGCAGCATCCACGATGATCTCTGCCTCCGGCAAAAACGCCTTCAAAAGCAGGGCATTGGAAATGACACAGATATCCGTACACAGGCCGATCAGGGTCACGCTGCCAATGGGATTTTCCCGATCCGCTTCCTGCAAAAGAGCGCCCAGTGCTGCGCTGCCAAAGGTTTTTTTATCCACCGGCGGCTCCCGGCGCAGCGAATCCAAAGCCGGATAGATCTCCCAGCCCGGGGTATTTTGGATGCAGTGGGGCACAGGCAGCTTTTTCCCCTCCTGGCTCTGCAAATAATCTTCCCCATGGGTGTCCCGGGTAAAGATCACCCGGCCGGAAAAGCTCCGGATTTTTTCCGCTACTCTGGGCACAATCTCCGCCGCTTGAGGAGAGCCCAGAGCGCCGTCAAATAAGTCCTTCTGCATATCCACTACGATCAAAATATTCTGCATACCGTCCT
>CAZSBD010000010.1:0-11815 GCA_964605215.1 uncultured Oscillospiraceae bacterium
CGAACTTTTCCACTGCCTTGATTAGACCCAGATTGCCTTCCTGAATCAGATCCAGGAACAGCATGCCTCGGCCAACATACCGCTTGGCAATGCTGACCACCAGACGCAGGTTGGCCTCTGCCAGCCGCTTCTTGGCGTTTTCATCGCCTTCGGCCATCCGCTTTGCCAGCTCAATCTCCTCCTCAGGAGAGAGCAGGTCTACCCGGCCGATTTCCTTGAGGTACATCCGCACCGGATCGTCAATGGCAAAGTTTTCTGCCAGAGAGGAGGTATCTACCAGTTCTTCCTCTTCCACCTCTTCTATGGCCTTGCTGTCAAATTCCGGCTCAATGGTTTCCACCACATATTCCGCACCAACAAGTTCAATGCCCATATTTTCCAGATTTTCATAGAGCTTATCAATCTGTTCGGTTTCCAGATTGATATCGCTGAGGGCATCGGCAATTTCCTTTAAGGTCAGTTTGCCGTTTTTCTTGCCCAGCTCGACCAAATTCTTAATGACCTGCTTTTTAATCTCTGTAGGATTTGCTGCATTGTTTTGATTCTGATTGGCTGTCATACTTTATCTCCTCCGATTCCCTGTTTTTCTCTATATTGACGAGCAAGATCTGCAAGGGCGTCCGTCTCCCCGGCCTCCTGCTTTTTTTTCGATTTTTGCATTTGCATAATTTGTATGTAATCCTCCATAGCCCGCCGGCCGGACGCCATATGAACCGGTTTGGAAAGAATGCCGCTGACAAGGCTCATCTCACCGCTGTCCAAAATCTCTTCCAGATCGGAAATCGTGAACAGACGTCCCTCCTGCTGCCGGGCTAAAACATAATCATAGACTTTGCTCAGGGTGGGAACGGTAAAATCTGAGGGCGAAAGCCTTTGGGAAAGTTCCGCAAGCAGCTCCGGGTCTGCAAAAATCAGGCCAATAAGGCCTTCCTCCGCCCGGGCGGATTTCATATCCGTATACCGCAAGTCCCGATCCTTGGGTTGCGCTGCTGCTACGGGGGCTCGAATTTCCCGGCGCTGGATGTTTTTTTCCTTGCGCCGCTGCTTTTGCATCGCGTTTTCACTTCCAAATCCACAGCGGTTTTGACAACGCCTGCCATATCCGCCACTCGTCCGGCATAGACCTCCCGCTCAATAGGGCTTTCCAACCGGGCAATCTCCCCTGCGGCCTCCCGCACAAAGCCAATGCGGCCCTCATCCTCCCTCAAATTATACCGGAATCGGATGCGTTCTATGCGGTATTCTATGTGGTTCTCGGATTTCTCAAGCAGACTGCGGAAGGCATCTGCTCCATGCTCCCGGATAAATTCATCCGGATCCTTGGCTCCCGGAATTTTGAGAACCTTGACCCCCAAACCTGCATGCTTGAGAATATCAATGGCTCGCTGGGCTGCCCGCTGACCAGCCT
Source organism: uncultured Oscillospiraceae bacterium (assembly GCA_964605215.1). GTDB lineage: Bacteria > Bacillota > Clostridia > Oscillospirales > Butyricicoccaceae > CAZSBD01. The sequence continues at coordinate 1,409 of CAZSBD010000010.1, forward strand.
CGTCTGCATCATAGCAAATGATAACCTGAGAGGTGTGGCGAGACAGGAGCCGAGCCTGCTCTTCTGTTAAAGAGGTACCCAAAGAAGCCACGGCGCTGTCAAACCCTGCCTGATGCAGGGCGATCACATCCATATAGCCCTCCGCCAGCAGAAAATATTCTGCCTTGCTTTTACGGGCCAGATTCATGGCAAATAAATTCCGGCTCTTGTGAAACAGATCCGTTTCCGGCGAGTTGAGATATTTGGGCTTGCTGTCATCCATGACCCGGCCGCCAAAGGCAATCACATTGCCCCGGATGTCGATGATGGGAAACATAACCCGATTGCGGAACTTGTCATAATAATGGCCTTTATCGCTGCAGGCTGCCAGACCAGCTGCCAGCAGTTCTTCCTTGCTGTAGCCCTTTTCCGCCATAGCGGTGAGCAGACTGTCAAAGCTGTCCGGCGCATAACCCAGACCAAAGCGGTTCATAGTTTTTCGGCTCAGACCCCGGCGGACAAAATAGCCCTTGACTGCGGCGTTTTCCGGCTTTTGCAGCTGATCATAAAAGAACCGGGCGGCTTCCGTGCAAAGGCTCTGCAGCCGTTCCCGCCGCTGGCTTTCCCGCTTGTTCCTCTGTTGAGTTTCCCGCACTGGCAGGTGATACTGCTGAGCCAGGAAGCGGACGGCGTCCGGATATTCCAGACCTTCCATCTGCATCACAAACCGAATGGCGCCTCCACCAGCCCCACATCCAAAGCAGTGAAAGATCTGCTTGTCCTGGGATACGGAAAAAGAAGCGGTTTTTTCATTGTGGAAGGGGCATAGTCCAAAATAATTGGCGCCGCTTTTCTTTAGCTGCACATAACGGGATACCACTTCCACGATATCACACCGGGCTTGCAGCTCATCTAAAAAGCTACGGTCAAATGCCAATTCTTGTCACCTTCTTCTTTATACGATATTCCAGCTTTTCGGAATGAAGATCTGCTGATATTGGGTGAGGGCGAAACGATCTGTCATCCCGGCTATGTAATCGCAGACCACCCGTTCCCGACTGTCCTGCTCCATCAGCTTTTTGTAATCCTCCGGCAGTTTTTCCGGCCTGTCATAAAAATAGGTATACAGGCTTTTGAGCATATCCATGGCCTTTCCCTCTTCCTGCTTAGCCGCCGGATTGTAATAAACCCGCTCAAACATAAAGACCCGCAACTGCCGCATCTGACTGTGAATTTCCGGTTCCATACCCACCTGATGGGTGCGCTGGCCATAGCGGATCATACTCATCACCATGGTATCGATCCGGTCGCCATGGCTTTTACCCAAAACCCGGCAGCACGCTTCCGGCAGATCAGACTGCCGCAAAATGCCTCCGCGGATAGCATCGTCAATATCATGATTGATGTAAGCGATCCGGTCAGCGTAATGGACAATGCGCCCCTCCTGCGTTTCCGCCTTTTTAGGGCCGGTATGGCAGACGATGCCGTCCACCACCTCCCAGCAAAGATTCAGACCCTGGCCGTCCTTTTCCAGACGGCGCACCACCCGGCCGCTTTGTTCGTTATGGTGAAAGCCAGCGGAACAAATTTCATGCAAGGCCCGCTCCCCGGCATGTCCAAAGGGCGTATGACCCAGGTCATGACCGAGGCTGATGGCTTCTACCAGATCTTCATTAAGGCGAAGGGCGCGGGCAATGGTGCGGGCAATTTGAGCCACCTCCAAGGTGTGGGTCAGCCGCGCCCGGTAATGATCCCCTTCCGGAGAGATGAAAACCTGGGTCTTATGGCTCAACCGCCGGAAAGCTTTTGAATGGACGATCCGGTCCCGATCCCGCTGAAAGCATGTCCGCATAGGGCAGGGAGCGATCGGTACCGCCCGGCCTTTGGAGTGAACCGACAGCATAGCCTGCGGGCTGAACTGCTCTTTTTCCCGCTGTTCCAGCATTTCCCGAATGGTGGTCATAGTTTTCCTCTCCTTCGCTCATAAAATAAATACTGAATTTTTTTTAAATATCCTCTTTTTTATGTAATTTTTTATTTGTATTTTCTTGCCATAAACCGGCTGTCTACGACCTCACCCAAAACCGTGCCGGAAGTCCTCTCCTGCAGATCCTGGTTCAGCTCTTCCTCTCGCCCAGCAGGGATGCTGACGGTGAGAGTCACATCCGCGCCGTAATCCTTTTCACCAATGATAGCGTCATGCTCTTGCAACACCCGCTCTACAATGGCCAACAGGCTGTAGGGCACCGCCAGCAGCATGGTGGAAAACCGGGACATCTGCGCCACGCCAGCTGCCGCCACGGCAATTTTGGCCCCATTGGTATAGGCCCGCACCAGGCCGCCGGTACCCAGCAGGATACCGCCAAAGTACCGGGTCACCACACAGCAGACATTCTGCAGGTTTTCGTGGCGCAGCACCTCTAAAATCGGCATCCCTGCTGTACCCTGGGGCTCGCCGTCATCGGAATAACGCATCAGGTTGCCCTCCCGGATGATATAGGCCCAACAGTTGTGGGTGGCATCCCAGTAGGTCTCCCGCATTTCTTTGATTTTGGCCATAGCTTCTTCCGCGCTTTCCACCCGCCACAGCCGGCCGGTAAACTTGGAGCGTTTTTCTTCAAATCTGTCTTCGCCGTATTCTAAATAAGGTACATAATACTCGTCCATTTACTCCTCTTCCTCTACCTGATAAGCCTTAATCTGAGCATATAGCTTGACATCACAGATCAGCCGGATACGGGTACCCTTTTCCGTGTAATCTGTCTGCCGGATCTCTGCCTTCTGGTGAAGATAATCCACCAGATGGCCTTGACTGTAGGGGATCTCCACGGTGATCTCCTCCTTGCCGGAATCTAATTCTGCCTCAATCCGAGCCAGCAGGGCGTCTATCCCCAGCCCCTTTTGGGCAGAAATGGCTACGGCGTCTTTGTTGTGCAAAAGCTCGGGCAAAGGGCAAATATCCGCCTTATTATAAACCACGATACGGGGAATGCCGCCAGCTCCCAGCTGGTCAATCACCTGCTCTACCGTTGCCGCCTGCAGTTCATATTCCGGGGAGGAAATGTCGATCACATGGAGCAAAAGATCCGCATAAACCAACTCCTCCAGGGTAGCCCGGAAGGCTTCCACCAGATGATGAGGCAGCTTCTGGATAAAGCCTACGGTATCCGACAGCAAAATTTCCTTGGTTTCCGAAATCTTGAGCCGCCGGGTAGTGGGGTCCAGGGTGTCAAACAGCCGGTTGTTGGCCTGAATGCCTGCCCCGGTGAGGGTATTCAACAGGGTGGATTTTCCCGCATTGGTATAGCCTACAATACTCACCAAAGGCATTTCGTTTTTCTGCCGGTGCCGCCGCTGAACCGCCCGTACCTTGCGCACCGCCTCCAGTTCGCTTTTCAGCCTGTCGATCCGCCGGCGAATATGCCGCCGGTCACTTTCCAGCTTACTTTCACCAGGGCCTCGTGTGCCGATACCGCCGCCTAGCCGGGACATGGCCTTGCCCAGGCCGGAAAGCCGGGGCAAAATATACTGATACTGAGCCAGAGCTACCTGTAGCTTACCTTCATTGGTCCGGGCACGCTGCGCAAAAATATCCAAAATCAAACTGCTGCGATCCAAAACCGTGCAGCCGGTCAGTTCTTCCAATGCCCGCATTTGAGAAGGCGAGATTTCATTATCCAAAATAATCAGGGAAGCGTCATTTGCCTGGGCCACATCCCGCAGCTCTTCCGCCTTGCCTTCCCCCAAGAAGGTTTTGGCATCCGGCGCCGGCCGTCTTTGTAAAAGGCTGCCTACGCAGATCCCGCCTGCCGTTTCCAGCAGCGCCTCCAGCTCCGCCATGGTGCTTTCCGTGGCGTTCTGCCCCCGGTCAAAAATGTCGCAGGCCAGGCCGGCCAAAACCGCCCGTTCCTGTTTGGTTTCCTGTGTCATTTCCATGTTCTTCGCCCCTTTCTGAAAAAAAGCCGATACATTTTTATTATACCAATTTTTCTTTATTTTTGTACATGTTTCAGTATTTTTTTCCGGTTTACTTTTTGTTTCTTTTGTATTATACTATAAATGCGAACATATGTTCGTATTTTATGCTTTGTCTATGTCTGTTTTCCCTTTTGGAGGTATTCCTATGCATTATGAACGCGCTATTTTACATGTAGATGTCAACGCCGCCTTCCTTTCCTGGAGTGCTGTCCATCGTCTGCGCCAGGGTGAAACTCTGGATATCCGCACCATTCCTGCTGTCATCGGCGGGGATTCGGACAAACGCCGGGGCATTGTCCTAGCCAAATCCGACGCCGCCAAGAAACAGGGCATCACCACAGGAGAGACTCTGTTCTCCGCCCGGTGCAAATGCCCAGATCTGGCGGTCTATCCAGCGGATTATCCCATCTATGCTGCCTCCTCCGAAAAAATGTATCAACTGCTTACGGCTTATACCCCTTTGATCGAACGTTATTCCATTGACGAATGCTTTTTAGATTTGACCGGTTCTCAGCGGATGCTGGACATGACTCCTTGGGAGACAGCGGTGGAAATCAACCGCCGCATCTATCAGGAGTTGGGCTTTACGGTTAATGTAGGCGTAGGCTCCAACAAGCTGCTGGCTAAAATGGCCGGGGAACTGCGCAAGCCCAACGCGGTCACCACCCTTTACCCGGAGGAGATCCCCCGCAAGCTTTGGCCCTTGCCGGTAGGCGAGCTGTTTATGGTAGGTCGCAAGACCTGCCGGGCCTTGGAAAACCGGGGCATCTGCACCATTGACGCTCTGGCCCACACAGATCCCGCCTTCCTTCGTTCCTTTTTAAACAGCCACGGCACCCTGATCTGGAGCTACGCCAACGGGTTGGACGCTTCCCCTGTTGTTCCCCGGGATACCATCCCGCCCAAAAGCTACTCCCAATCCGCCACCATGCCTCGGGATCTCACCGCTTTGCCTGCGATTACTTCAGCTATGCTGCCCTTTTGTGAAACCGTGGCCAGCCGTATGCGCCGGGACGGATTTGTCTGCCAAAATACCGCCGTCTTTGTCAAATACCATGATTTTTCCAAGGCCTCCCACCAAAAGGCTCTCCGCCACCCCACGGATCTGACGGAAGAGATCATCTTCCATTGCATAGAGATCCTAAAACAGCTTTGGAACGGTCAGCCGGTACGCCAAATCGGCGTGCGCTTATCCCATCTGCAACCTAAAACCGCTCAGCAGCTTTCCCTTTTTGACGCCCGTCCCACGCAAAAGCAGGCGGCTATGGACCAGGCCATAGATCAGATCCGAAAAAAATATGGCCGCCGCGCCCTGCTTCGAGCTTCCTCTCTGGGAGATCTTCATGAACGATTGGATCGCATGGGCGATCAGGAAAAGCCCCGGGTGGCCTGTCCTTTTTAACACAATGGCTTGCAGATTGGATTTGCATAAATCCCCGCTCTATCATTAACAAACAAAGCAGTGGCCTTTGCTGCTGCCAAACGGAAAAAGCCTGGCTTAAAATCAGCCAGGCTCAATTTGTCCATAAATTCTTTTGTGCAAAACGCGATATCCAAAAAAGTTGCGGCGTGTACGTATAACTTTTTTGACATTTTTTGCTTAGAAAATCGCCCTTTTGGGTTTTTTATGCCAAGCAAAAACAGCACGGGAAAACCCGTGCTGTAAATCGTTTATTTACCAAGGTTGTATTTTCTCTTAAAGCGATCAACACGTCCGCCTGTATCGACCAGCTTCTGCTTGCCGGTAAAGAACGGATGACACTTGGAACAAACTTCGACAGTGATGTTTTCTTTGGTAGAACCAGTTTCGATCACCGCACCGCATGCACAACGGATGGTTGTCTGCTGATAATTCGGATGAATGCCCTGCTTCATTATGATTTCACCTCTTTTTAGTCCTGCTCTCCGTAATGAGCCTTATAGTCACAAAGGTATGTTATCATACTTTTTTTTAAATTGCAAGCACTTTTTACAAAATGATCATCTCTCCACTGGCAAAATAGTACAATACACATTTTTCCACCGGCTGCTCAAAAATTTCCTGAGCCGCCCGCCGGTAAACCGATAGCTGCCGCTTGTGGGCTTCCAGCCGCTCCCGACGATTTTCCGGGGTCAGCCAGTCGGTTTTAAAGTCCAAAATCGTCAGCTTTCCCTCTTTTTCGTACAGGCAATCCATCACGCCCTGAAGCAGTAGCTGATCCGAAGCTTCCGTCACCGCCTCGGGCAGATAATCCGTCACCGGCACCAAAACAGAAAACTTAAACTCGTGCCAAATGTTAGCGGCCCTTTTCATTTCACGGCAAATGCTGCTTTGGAAGAAGCCCCACAGCCGATCCGGCTTCAAAGCATCACACTGTTCCGGCGTCATAATTTCCAGCTCCCGCAGCCGGTGAATTTCTGCCAGCAGCCCTTCCCGGGTGCCGCAGTTTTCATAGCGCATAAACTGCATCGCCAGATGGTGAGCAACACCCTTTTCCGCCGAAGTCAGACCTCTCTTTTCCTGCTGGAACCGGGGCCGCCGCAGAGGCTGAAATTCATAAACCGCCTGGGTTTCCTCCGCCGCTTCCTGCTGCCGGAAGGTCTGGGGCATACCGGTTGCCGTCAATTTGGATGGCAGGGCCGTCAGCATCTCATAAGGGTAATCTACCTCAGGCTGCGCTTTCAGCGTTTCCTCTGCCTCCTGCTCCGCCCTGCCTACATAAGGTCCCTGATGTATGTCCTCCGGCTTGAGCAGCGTGACAAACCAACTGTCCGCCGCCTTGAAATCTATGGGGCAAAAAACCTGCCCGATCTCCCGCAAAGGCGCTCCCGCCGGATGCTTGAGCAAAGCGGCGATGAGCCAATCGGAAACGGATTGAACCGAGGCCATCGCATAAGTGGGAAAGGGATCAAAAGAGACTGCCGCCGCCCATTTTGCCACCGCCTTGGCAAGACCGGTGACGGCGCCCGTGACGATCAGCTTTTCCTTTGCTCGGGTCATCGCCACATACAGAACCCGCAGCTCTTCGCTTAGTTCCTCCCGCTTGCGCACATAGGAAATGGCGTTACGCTGAGCGGTGGTGTGCTGGGTCCAAAGCTTTACATCCCGGCACTTGATGCCCACACCCAGGTTTTCATGGAGCTGGACATTTTCATAAAGATCCCTTCGGTTAAACCGCTTAGCGCAGTCGGAAAGAAAGACAATGGGATACTCCAGACCCTTGGATTTATGGATAGTCATCAGGGCCACCCCTTCCGCCTGCTCTGCGGCAGTCCGCAGGGGGAAATCCTTGCCCTGCTCTCGCATACCCCGCAGAAAACGAACAAACTGAAACAGCCCTTTGTAGCCCTGTCCCTCGTAGCTGCTGGCGATTTCAAACAGCTGCATCAAATGATCCTGCCGGGCCTTTCCGTCCGGCCGGGCGCCGTAGCGACCCAAAGCTCCTGTTTCATCATAAAGCTGCCATAAAAGCTGATGAACCGGTGCATCTACCGCCGTCCGCCGCAGCCGGTTTAACGTATTCAAAAAATCCCTGGCATCCGTCCGGCTTTCCGCCGCCAGACACAAAGCATCGTAAAAATCCCCATCCCGCCGGCATAGGCGGATCTCTGCCAGCTGTTCCTCTGTAAAGCGGAACAGAGGGGAGCGCATTACGCCGATGAGGAGAATATCCTGCCGGGGATTATCCAAAATGGACAATAGGGATACCATAACCTCTACCTCTGTGCAAGCCAGCAATCCCTCCGTGCTTTCTGAAAGAGCGGCCAGCCCCACCTTTTCCAGTTCCCGGCGGTAAAGGGCCATCCGGCTGCGGGAGCGAAGCAAAATGGCGAAATCCGAGGGGCGGACAGGCCGCAGCCCTGTCCGATCTTCTGTAGAAACGGGATAGCCCTCCCGAATCATTTCTGCTATGCGGCAGGCCACATACTGAGCCTCCAGCTCCGCCTTTTCCGGACTGTCCTCTCCGCTGTCTTTGCTCTTCCGGGGGATATCCAGCACACAAAATTCCGTCTTGCCCTCTCCCGGGGCAAGGGGCGGATATGCCGCGCCGCAGTAGAGCCAGGCGGCCCGGTCATAGACAACGTCTCCCACCGGCTCACTCATCACCTGCTTAAAAAGGAAGTTGACGCCTTCCAGCACCGCCTCCCGGGAACGGAAGTTTTTGGACAGCACCACCTTGCGTGGCTGTCCCTCCGAGGCTTTCTCCACCGACTCAAACAGCTTGTATTTGGCCAGGAAGATCATAGGGTTGGCCATCCGGAAGCGGTAGATGCTCTGCTTTACATCGCCCACCATAAAGATATTCCCTTCCTTCTCGGATACGGCTCGGAAGATGGTATCCTGGGCTTCGTTGGTGTCCTGATATTCATCCACCATGATTTCCTCGTAGTGGATCTCCTGAGCCAGCTGGGTAGGATTCCCCTCCGGATCTGTCAATAGCTCAACGACAAAATGCTCCAGATCGTTGAAATCCACCAGTCCCCGGTTTCTTTTGGCCTGTAGAAAACTTTGGGAAAAATCCTGCGTCACCTGCAAAAGGGCCTGAATCGCCGGAGCCAAGGTGTCGTTGTCTTGCCAAATCTCCTCTTGGGAGCAAAAGAAAAACTGGCTTTGCAGCTGCTCCAAAATGTCCTTCCAAATGGCCCGCAGCTCCTGCAACGGCTTGGTAATGCTTTGATCCACCTTGGAGGCCCGCTTGAGAGTGGCGGGAACCGTCTGCGCCAAATTTTCCGCCAGGGTGTCCCAATCCCCTTCTTCTGTCCGGTACAGGAGATTTTGAATTTGCTTCAAGTCCCCTTCAAAGGTTTCCACATAGGGGGTTACCCCGTCCGCCTCCGCCTGCTGAACGGCGAAGGTCATCATACTCTGGCTGTAGCTCAGCATCTCCCGGACAAAGCTTAACACATAATTGCCCCAGTCTGTTTTCAGGGCCGGGACGCGCCGCCCGTCATAATCCTGTGCCAGCTTGTTCAGAAATTTTTCCGGCCGGGCGTGGCTTTGCAGCTTGGCATAAAAATCCAGAATCAGCCGTTCCAGCCCCCGGTCATCCCGGTTATCCGACACCATGTGGGACAAAAGCCCAAAACCTGGATCCTCCTTTTCATACCAGCGATCCAACAGCTCCTGCAAAACCTCCTGCCGCAGCAGATCCGTTTCCCGCTCATCGCCAATACGGAAACTTGGGGACAGACCCAGCCGGTGAAAGTTTTCCCGCACCAGAGAGAGGCAAAAGGCGTGAACCGTGGTAATCTGCGCCTTATGAACCAGATACAGCTGCTTTTTCATCCGCTGGTCGGCAGGATGCTCACTGAGATATCCCATAATGGCGTCCGTGATCTTGCCCCGCATCTCCGCTGCCGCCGCATTGGTGAAGGTGACAATGAGGAAATCGTCAATGTCCTTGCCGTCTTCCAATATATACCGAATGACCCGCTCTACCAGCACCGCTGTCTTGCCCGAGCCTGCCGCCGCAGACACCAACAGGGTACCGGCGCGGTCAGTGATCGCTGTCAGCTGATCCGTCGTCCATGGTCTGGCCACTTGTCTCTCCTCCTATCTTTTCCCAAAATTCCTGAGCATCCATGGTGATAAAATACCGTTTGCGGTCTGCCGGGTCTCGCTCATCAAACTGACATGCCGGGTGATAAGGGCACCATTGGCAGGCATCGGTCTGCTTATTGGTGTAATAGGGATTGGCTGCCGTATCCCCCGCCAGCAGCAGCCGGCCCATTTCCCTCAGCTTTTCTTCAATATGCCGAGCCAGCTGCCCCATTTGCTCCAGGCTTGCCAGCGGCGCTCCCGCCTTGAAGCTGCCGTCCTTTTTCAGGCTTACCGGCAAAAACCGGCTGCCCTTGGCAAGCTGATGGGACATGGCCTCCAAAACCGCCATATTTTCCAGCAGCAGGCCGGAACGCATCCGCTGCTTGTCCCGAGCCTTATCGATCTCTTCCTGGGAAGCATCGCCTGCCGCTTCCACTACCGGCTCCCGGGCCGGGATATATAAGACCCCCGCTGGGACGATTTTGCCCAATTCCTGCCCTAGCTTGCTTTGATAATGGGTTCGCCCCCGCTGCTCCAGAGCAAACAAATAGATAAACAGCTGTAAATTCAGGCCGTTCCACAAATCGGATAGGGAAAATTCCTTTTTGCCGCTTTTGTAATCCACCACCCGCAAATACAGCTTATCTCCGGAAACGTAGCCATCCACCCGATCTACCTTGCCTGTAAGCCGCAGCTGCGTATCCCCATCCAAGGGCATGGTCACCGGGGCCATCTGCCCTTTTTCGGAAAATTCCAGCTCAAAATCCAGGGGGATAAAGTCGGAATCCTGCATTTCCTCCAAAATATTCTGCAAGATCCGACCCAAAGCCGCCGTCATCCGCTCCAGCAAAAAACGGAACCGGAGGCTTTTATCATCCAGTCCTCCCAGCTCCTCCCGGACATAGCGCTCCACCGCCCGGTCGGTGAAC
>CAZSBD010000010.1:11825-17627 GCA_964605215.1 uncultured Oscillospiraceae bacterium
CCCGGATGTAGCGCTCTATATGGCTCTGAGCGGTTTGCTCCAGCATTTCCTGGGATATCCGGGTGGAATCCCCCTGGGCTTTCTGCATACAATCCCGGATGGTGTTTTCCAGCACGTCATGAAGGAAGGTGCCAATGGCCGGGGCGTTTAAGGTTAGGGCTTCCCGCTTTTTCGCCCCCATACCATACTGCATAAAAAAAGCAAACCGACAGGTGTAAAATTGATCCGCCCGGGAAGCGGTCATCCGCAGCTGCCTGCCATACAGACCCTGGATGGTTTCCCGCTTTTCCAGCGGGCCCCGGCGTGAGCCTGACGGCTGTTCCAAAGGCTTAAATTCCGTCTTGCCATAATAATAGCGGTAGGCCGCTTGGGTCACGGCATTTTTTTGTCCGCCTATATAGGCGCAGGCCGCGTCCAGACAGGGAGCGGGCGCTGTCAGGGGACTGTCCTCCCCCTCCTCTACAGCCAATCCCCGCAAAAGCTTTTGCGCCGTAGGGATGAGCATAGAAGGTCGAGCCTCGCCGCCATTCTCCCCCTGCTGATGATAGCTAAGGGTCAGACTGTGCCAGGGGCAGGCAATGGCATGGTATACACTTTCCTGCTCCATCCAGATTTTTTCCTCCGCTGTGCCGGAAAGCTCAATGCCCAGGCCGATCAGTTCTTCCCGATCCCGGTCTGTGAAAATGCCTCCGCTTTCCTGGGTGCGGGGCAATATGCCGTCATTGACACCCAATAGGATCAGATTTTTCACGCCAGACACACACACCCGTTCCAGACTGCCGCATGTCACCCGATCCATAGAAACGGGAATGGTGGCTACAGCATATTGTGACAAAAGCAGGGTGAACAGCTGGGCAAATTCCGTTTGGCTCATTTCCGCCTCCCCCTGGGTCATGGCAAACTGCTCCATAGCCTCCATCAAAATGTCCCAAAGCTGCCGGTATTCCGCTGCCAACTGCATTTGACCATCCTTAGCCTTTTCCTCTGTCAGGCTTTGAATCACCTGATCCGCCCCGATCTCCAGCAAAAAATCATAAAAAGCCTGCACATAATCAAGACCCTGCTCCGCCTGTTCCAGACTTTCCTTGAGCCTAAGCAAAGGCGTGACGACCTGGCGGCGGATGATATTGAGCCGGGCCAGCATCTCCTTGTCTTCTTCTGTTAAGATCTTGGTAAAGCGCCGGGGAGACATATCCCATTCCTTGACCCATTTACCTCCCTGTATGCGCCAAAGCAGCACATAGTTTTCCAGCCGGTCGCAGTCCTCCTGGCTGACAGAGGTGAGACCGGTTTTCAGGTAGGCGAAAATATCCTCATAGCGATAACCGCCTGTCGCCGCATTCAAAGCCGCCGTTACCAGCAGCATAACCGGTTTTTCCATAATATCCGTTTTTTCGCTAAGAAAAACAGGAATCTGATACCGCCCAAATATCATTTCCGCTGCCGCCCGATAAGGGCCGAAATCCCGAGCCGCTATGGTAAAATCCCGATACCGCGCCCCCTGGGCTACCGCCTTGCGGATGCGCCCTGCCGCCTGCTCACATTCCGCCAAAATGGTACCGGCACAAACCAAGCTGACGCTTTCATCACAGGGGACGCTGGCGGCGCCGCTGCTGTCCAGCAAATGGGAAGCTAAATAGGAAAGGGCAGCAGGCTGGGTCTTTTTTTCTCCCCGGCAGACGGTTTTCTCTACCGTCAAACCATAGCTTCCCGCCATTTCCTCCAACCGGCGGATGGTGCGCCGGGTGCCGTAAAAAATTTCTCCTTGTTCCGGATCTAAGTCAAACAGGAAGCTAAGCTCCGCTTTTTGGGCCATCAGCTGCCGAATCACTGTCATCTCCTGAGCGGTAAAACCGTTGAAACCGTCAAAATAAATGGGGGTATTCTGGAACATGGTAGTTTCCGGAATTTTTTCCGCCAGCCGATCCATATCGTCCCTGGGATCCTGTCCCTGACAAAGCCGGTCATAGGCCATATAAATCTGACCTAAGTCCTTCAGCTTTTCCTGCAAGGTTCCCTGGGCAAATTCAGATGCTTCCAACAGCATGGCCGGAGTGACGCTCCAGCATTTGCACTCGTCCAGCACCTGCAAGACTTCTTTTAAGGTCTCCGGCTTTTCCATCAGCCCCTGGTACAGGGTCAGACCCGCTCCGGCTCGCCGGGCTGCCTCATAAACATATAAAAACCGGCCCGCTTCCGATAAGGAGGTATGGGCTAAGCCGCCTGCCTGGGCAAATACCCGGTTCATCAGCCGCCGGAAGGTTAGGATCTCTCCCTTTCTCGCCCCAATATTGCCGGTCTTTTCCGCCAGCCGCCTTTCATAGCCATGGGAAAACAGCTCCGGCACCAGAATCAGGCTGCGGCCAGCGGATTTCCCCACCTCTTCCATCATTCGGCTGGTTTTGCCGCTGTAGATTTTTCCTGTTATGATCCGCAAAATGCTCCTCCCTCCTTCTTTCAGGAAGCGCGTACAGCTTGTTCTGTGTACGCCTTTCCGCCTTGTTTACAGCTGCTCCATTTCCACACCGGTGATGCCTTCCACACTTCTCATCTCCTTGAGAATCTCTTCCCAACGGACCTTATTCTGATGGGATCTCTCCTCCAGCTGAAAAATCAGATAACTGATATGCTCTCCCTGATCGGTGAGCCGGTCGGTGATTTTCATTTCACTGCTGTGCAGCTTATGCTCTCGGATAATACGCTGAATACCAGCCATCGTTTTCACAGTTTTGGTACTTTCAATGGTGAAAAACGCCTTATTTCTGGCATAAAAAGTAACCCGATGCTCCACTCGCTCCCCCAAAGTAAGCATAAGGAACACCATCACTGCCGCAAAAATAGCACCAAAATAATAGCCAATCCCTACCGCCAAGCCGATGCAAGCCACTGTCCAAAGGCTAGCTGCTGTGGTCAGACCTCGAACAGAAAAACCTTCCCGCAGAATCGTGCCGGCTCCTAAAAAACCGATGCCAGAAATCACCTGGGAAGCCATTCGGGTTGGATCCACAGATCCCTGCCCATGAGCCTGCTCCAAACCGTAATAGCCTACCATCATACATGTGGCAGCGCCTACACATACCAAAATATGCGTTCGCAGCCCGGCAGGCCGCTGGCTTTTCTCCCGATCCCAGCCGATCACCGCGCCAATGGCCAATGCCAGCAAAATTCGACAAACAATTTCAATCCAATCCCGATACATGTAACCGCCCCCTTTTTGTCCAGTATACGAAATCTCATCATTTTTGACAAGGGGGTTGAAAAAAAGCTGTAAAATTGCACAAAAGCCTTTTAAATTTTTCATGTATTTTATTTCTTTTTATTCTTTACATCCTAACCTTGTTTTTCGTATAATAAATGTAGAAGGATGGATGAATATATAAAAAGCAAAGGCGCTTTTTATCCGGACTGCAGATATATACTGCCAGGATAATTGGGGTCTTTTTTTTATTATTTTCCTTTTTTTAATATTTGCCTTTTCTCTTACTTTTTACACACACACACCGTTAAGGAAGCTTTCCTCTTCCTTGACAAACAAAAGACACAAGCAGAAGCTTGTGTCTTTTGTTTTTTACAGGCAATCCAATCATCCGGAAGGCGTTCTATCAAAATATAAGAACCCGCGACTTTTTTGAGCGCAGCCTTCAAAATCATTATACCCCATGGAAGCTCTGTCACAGGATGACAAAGCCTTTCTTTTTTGGTATAATCAAGCTATTCTCCAAGGGAAAGGAATGGATGATTTATGCTTTCTTCTCTTTACCAAAATTGCCGCCTATGCCCCCGCGCCTGCGGCGCTGACCGCACCGCTGGTGAGCGGGGCTTTTGCGGCGCTGGGAGTACAGCTATGGCTGGCCGGGCCGCCCTCCACTTTTGGGAGGAGCCTTGCCTTTCCGGCACCCAAGGCTCTGGCACTGTATTTTTCTCTCATTGCACCCTGGGCTGCCTTTTCTGTCAAAACAAAACCCTCAGCCGGGAAGGAGCCGGTTTGACAGTTACGCCGCAGCAGCTGGCCCAGACCTATCTTCGTTTACAGGATCAAGGGGCTCACAACATCAACCTGGTCACCCCCTCCCATTACTTACCGGATGTCATCCGCAGCCTGACCCTTGCCAAGGATGCTGGGCTGACTCTGCCCATCGTCTATAACTGCGGCGGCTACGAGACGCTGAACACCTTAAAACGTTTGGAAGGTTTGGTGGATATTTACCTGCCGGATTTAAAATATTTCAGTTCTTATTTAGGCGCTCAATATTCCGCCGCTCAGGATTATTTTGATATCACCGCCCCAGCGATTGAGGAGATGATTCACCAAACCGGTTCGTGCCGCTTTGATGCCACAGGGCTTTTAAAAAAAGGCGTTATTGTCCGTCATTTGATGCTGCCCGGTCAGCTCTCCGATACCTTTTCCGTCATCCGTTATTTCGCCAAGCACTGGAAAGATCGGGCCTATTTCAGCCTGATGAGCCAATACACGCCCTTAGATAAGTTTCCCCAGCATCCGGAATTGGAACAAACCCTTTCCCCGGCAGATTATGCACAGGCTGTGGAGTATCTGTCTCTCTGCGGCGTGGAAAACGGTTATCTCCAGGGCGGAGAAGCCGCTCAGGAAAGCTTCATTCCAATTTTTGATGGAGAAGGACTCTAGTTTACGAAAAGCCATATACATTTTAAGAATTTGCAGACATATGGGCAGCAAAAAATCCACAGGAAAATTCCTGTGGATTTTTTTATTTTAGCCGCCGATAGCAAATGTCAGCTCTGCTTGTGCCGCAATCTTACCATTTACCCTGGCAACCGCCTTGCCAATGCCTACAGGGCCTCTCCGAGCGATCAGTTCACATTCCATTTCCAGCACATCGCCAGGAATGACCTGCTTTTTAAAACGAGCACTCTTGACACCGCCGAAAAATACCAGCTTGCCCTTGTATTCATCTAAAGTCAAAATCGCAACTGCGCCTACCTGAGCCATAGCCTCCAGAATCAGCACACCCGGCATCACATGCTGCTGAGGAAAGTGACCCAAAAACTGCATTTCATTGGCGGAAACGCACTTAATGCCCTTGGCAGACTTACCCGGCTCGCATTCTACGATCCGATCTACCAGCAAGAAGGGATACCGATGGGGCAGAATCTCCTGAATCTGATTAGACGTAAGTTCCATAACTTATTCCTCCACGTAGCGTTTGAATACCAGGCTGGCGTTGTGACCGCCAAAACCCAGAGAATTGGACATTACATAATCCACCTGGATGTTCCGACCCTCGTTGGGTACTACATCCAAATCGCACTCCTCATCGGGAACCTGATAATGAATGGTGGCCGGGATATAACCGTCTTTGAGGACCATAGTAGAAATGATGCCCTCGATGGCGCCGCTGGCGCCCAGCAGATGGCCAGTCATAGATTTGGTGGAACTTACCATAACCTTAGAAGCGTAATCGCCGAAAGCCTTCTTAATGGCGATGGTCTCATACCGCTCGTTTAAAGGTGTGGAAGTACCGTGAGCGTTGATATAACCAACCTGCTCCGGTGTAATGCCTGCGTCCGCAATCGCCATAGACATACAAGCTGCCGCGCATGCACCGTCCGGTGCGGGAGAGGTAATATGATAGCCATCGCAGTTTGCGCCGTAGCCTACAACCTCGCCGTAGATCTTCGCGCCTCTCTTCTTGGCATGCTCGTATTCTTCCAGAACCATAACGCCAGCACCCTCACCCATTACAAAGCCGCTTCTCTCCTTATCAAAGGGGATGGAGGCCCGAGCCGGATCTTCCGCTGTGGTCAAGGCCTTCATAGAAGTAA
>CAZSBD010000010.1:17637-19499 GCA_964605215.1 uncultured Oscillospiraceae bacterium
GGTTTCCGTGATGGTAGCCTCCGCGCCGCCGCAAACCATAACCTCTGCGTAACCGTCCCGAATCTGACGGAAGCTGTCGCCGATGGCGTTGCTGCCGCTGGCACAAGCGGTCACGATACAGGTACACATACCATGAAGACCATATTTAATCGCAATCTGGCCTGCCGCTATATTGGGAATTACCATAGGAATAAAGAAAGGAGAGATCCGGTCATAACCCTTGTTCATACCCTTGGTATGCTCGACCTCATAGGTGCTGATACCGCCGATGCCGCTGGCAATAATCACACCGCAGCGAGAAGCATCCTCCTGGGTCATATCCAGCTTGCTGTCCTCAAAAGCCTCTGTTGCCGCAATCATGGCAAACTGACAGAATTTATCCATTTTGCGGGCTTCCTTTTTGTCCAGGAAATCCTCCGGCTTGTAATCCTTGACCTCACCGGCCAGCTTTACCTTCCGGTCCGTGGTATCATAATGGGTAATGGGTGCGATGCCGCATACGCCCTGCTTTACAGATTCCCACATTTCTGCTGCCGAGTGGCCAATGGGGCTGATGGCACCCATACCAGTGACCACTACTCGTCTCTTTGTCATGTCTTTCTCACCTTCCTTTTTGTTACATTCCCATGCCGCCGTCAACGCCCAGAACCTGTCCTGTGATATAAGAGGACTCATCCTGCGCAAAGAAAGCCACAGCGTGAGCAATATCCTCCGGCTGACCCATCCGGCCTACCGGAATGCTTTTCATCATTTCTTCCTTCGCCTTTTCCGGCAACACATCTGTCATTTTAGTCTGAATAAAGCCGGGAGCAATGGCATTGGCGGTGACATTCCGGGTACCCAGCTCCTTGGCCAAGGACTTGGTCATCCCAATGATACCTGCCTTGCTGGCGGAATAATTGACCTGACCGGCATTGCCGTGAACGCCTACCACACTGCTGATGCTGATAATCCGGCCATGACGCTGCTTCATCATCAGGCGGGCTACCTGCTTCATAAACAGGAAGGTACCCTTCAAGTTGATCCGGATGACATCGTCAAAATCCTCTTCACTCATCCGCATAATCAGGCCGTCCCGGGTGATGCCTGCATTGTTAACCAAGATATCCAGACTGCCGAAAGTCTTTGTAGTGGTATCCACAACCTTTTTGCAGTCCTCTGCCTTAGATACGTCGCCAGCCACTACAATCGCCTGAACGCCCAAAGCCTCACAATCCTTGGCTGTCTGCCATGCCTGCTCGTCCTCGGCAATATCATTGACTACGATATTGGCACCCTGGCGAGCAAGCTCCAGACAGATTGCCCGGCCAATTCCCCGTCCGCCGCCTGTGATCACTGCGGTTCTTCCTGCTACACTCATTCTTTTGCTCCTTTCAGTTCGGAAACGACTGCTTCCAAACTTGCAGCGTCTTCCACAACATATGTTTTAATATTCTTCGTTGTTTTCTTGATAAATCCGCTCAAAGCCTTGCCCGGGCCAATCTCGATCACCGTATCAATGCCTTGACTTTCCATATAGCGGATGCTGTCTTCAAACCAAACACTGCTCTGAACCTGCTTTTCCAACAATTCCGGGATGGTCTCCTCTTCCGTCTTTGCCCGGCCGATGGCATTGAAAATCACAGGGAATTGCAGCGAACCAAACTCCACTGTCTGGAACCGCTCCCGCAAGGCATCGCCAGCAGGCTTCATAAAGGGGGTATGGAAGGGGCCGCTGACCTTTAATGGAATACATCTTCTGGCGCCCTTTTCCAGTGCAAGAGCCGCTGCCTTTTCTACAGCTGCCTCCTCGCCGCTGATAACCAGCTGACCCGGGCAGTTGTAGTTGCAGATCACAACCAGACCAGCGTCGGAAGCCTCAT
>CAZSBD010000011.1:0-18339 GCA_964605215.1 uncultured Oscillospiraceae bacterium
ATTCCTCAATACGCCTGGGAAAATATCCTAGCCTATCATATTCCCGATTTGCTTCCATTGAACCGCAAGCTGGAAATTTTAAATCACGAATTGGATATTTATGAAAAAGAACATTTTCAGCGAAAAAAACGAGCCAAGGACGCCGCCTATCTCCGGGGCTGCCAGCAGCTGGTGATCAAAATGTCCGAAGAGCTGTTTTCTATCTGCCATTTAGATTCTACCCCTATCCCCACCCGGAAAAATTTGCATGCCATGAAGCAAATGGGGCTGGAAATTCCGAAGAACTACCACCCGGACGGCAAATGCGATGTGGAAGATCATGTGGTGCTTAACTTTCATCTGCGCAACCTGCTCGACTGCTATCGCTATTTAACCGAGCTGCTGGACGCCCCGGATTTTCCTGTCCTGCCGCCTCCGCCCTGGGCGCCGATCCAAAACTGGTTTTCCCGCCGTCTGCGGCTCATTAAGATCCGCCTGCTGCGCGTCAGCATCCGAGGCTTGCGCCGCAGCCATAAATTATCTCAAAAAAACAAGGAGAATTCTTCAGATGCATAAAGATATCGTTATTGTCGGCGCCGGTCCCGCCGGTATTTTTACCGCCCTGGAGCTTTTGCGTAAAGGCTCCCGTCAACATATTGTTATTTTGGAAAAAGGGCAATCCATTGAAAAACGTCATTGTCCCAAAGCTGTCACCCGCCGCTGCGTGGGCTGTAAGCCTTATTGCCACATCACCACCGGCTTTTCCGGAGCCGGCGCTTTTTCTGACGGAAAGCTATCTCTCAGCTATGAGGTAGGTGGCGATCTCCCTTTCCTCATCGGAGAAGAGCTGGCCCAGGAAACCATCCATTACACCGATCAAATCTATCTGGAATTCGGCGCGGATTCCCATGTAGAGGGGCTGAGCAATCCGGATGAAGTAAAAGCCATCCGCAAACGGGCGATCCAGGCTGGACTCAAGCTGGTAGACTGCCCCATTCGTCACATGGGTACGGAAAAGGCGCAGCATATTTATCAGGGAATCCAAACCTATCTTCTCTCCCATGGCGTGGAGATTTTGTTCGGCTGCGCCTGTACGGATCTGCTGGTCAAGGACGGAATCTGTCTTGGCGTTGTGGCAGACAACGGTCAAAAGACCCTGGAAATTCACGCCAAGCACATCATCGCCGCTACCGGCCGCCGAGGCGCGGATTGGCTGGAGAAAATCTGTGCAGAGCACGGAATCCTGCATCAGCCAGGCACTGTGGACATCGGTGTCCGGGTGGAAGTACGCAATGAAATTATGGAGCATGTCAACCGGGTTTTATATGAATCCAAGCTCATCGGATATCCCAAGCCTTTTAAAAACAAGGTGCGTACCTTTTGTCAAAATCCCGGCGGCTTTGTCAGCCAGGAAAACTACGACAATGATTTGGCTGTGGTTAACGGTCACTCCTATAAGGATTTAAAGTCGGACAACACCAACCTGGCTATCCTGTGCTCCCATAATTTTAACACCCCCTTTAATCAGCCCATTGCCTATGCCCAAAAAATTGGTGAGCTGACCAATATGCTGGGGGCGGGTCATATTCTGGTGCAACGCTATGGGGATATCCTGGACGGCAAGCGTACCTGGGACAAAGAGTTGGCCCGCTCCAACGTGCGGCCCACCCTGACCGATGCGGTAGCCGGAGATATCACTGCGGCTATGCCCTATCGGGCTATGATTAACATCATCAGCTTTATCCAGGCTGTGGATCTTGTGGTGCCCGGCTTTGCTTCCAGCGAAACCCTTCTTTATTCTCCCGAGCTGAAATTTTACAGCAATCGGGTGCAGATGGATGCGGATTTCAATACCAGCCTGCAAGGGTTTCATTGTCTGGGCGATTCCAGCGGCTGGACCCGGGGACTGATGATGGCTTCTATTATGGGCGTGCTCATGGGACGAAAGCTGGCGCAAGAAGGCTGATATGCACAGGCTGTGGAAAATCACGCTTTTACAAGTGCAAAAGGGGCTGAACCAATCGTTCAGCCCTTGAGACTATCGAAAAATTACGGTTTTTCAGAGCATTCTCTTGGGGAATGCCGAGCCATTAGAAAAAGCCCAAATGGGCGATTTTCTAAGCGAAGAGCGTCAAAAAAGTTACATATACGCCATGGCTTTTTTGGGTATCTCAATAGGCGCTTCGCGCAAAAAACTTTATAGACAAATTAAGAGCTTCTCTGGTTTTCTGAGAAGCTCTTTTTGTATAAGGAAAACCACCATGTAGTCTACCCTTATCTTACACCTTCACTAGGCCGGTGGTTGTGTTTTACCTTTGTTTGTAAATTTTTATGGAATGTGATAAATCTCCTGATACTGTTCCCGGGCAGCGCCTACTTTTTCCACATAGCCGGCGGTTTCCTGATAGGGGATCTGAGACAGAACACCATCTTCATCGTCATCATATTTTTCCAGCCAGGCTGTAACGTTGGAAGGCCCGGCGTTGTAAGCGGCATAAACCGTTTCCCATTCCGGAAAGCTGCCATGAAGAATGGAAAGATAATAAATTCCGTATTGAATATTGGTTTCCGGGTCAAAGATCTCGGAATCATCCAGATTTTCTCCCAGCTTGTCCTGAAGCCAGGTAAAGGTATCCGGCATCAGCTGCATCAAACCGCAGGCGCCTGACTGAGACTGGGCTTTTTCTTGAAAGCTGCTCTCTGTGCGCATTACACTGTAAACCACACTTTCAGGCACGTCATATTCCCGGGTGTAGGTCCCCACAATCTCCTGATAAGGCCGGGGGTACTGAACAACGTCTTCATTGATTTTATCACTGACATATTCATAGCCCTCGTAGCTTGCAAAAGAAACGGCGATCATTGCGATGATCCCTGCCAAAAGCAAGCCCTTGCCTGTCCGGCGGCGCCAAACCTGTCTCTTTTTTTGCGCTTTGGTTTTTCTTTGGACAGATGACCGAATTGTTCGGGAGGTTCCTGTTTTTGGACGGCGGGCAGATGCCAGTTTGGCTGTTTTTTTCCTACGCATTCTCAATCTGCCGCATGCCCATGACAATGGACTCTACCTTTCCCAACAAAGGCATGCCGGTAAAGGGGGTGTTTGACCCTTTGGAACGATAGGAGCGATAGGTTACCGGCTTATCCCAATCCAAAATCACCAGCTCTGCCCGGTTGCCTGGCACCACAGCCTTGCCTGTCAGGCCATAAAGCTTTGCCGGATTTACGCTCATTTTTTGAATCAGCTCATAAGGCGTCAAAGCGCCAGTACGCACCAAATATGTCGCACAGACGGAAAAAGCAGTCTCCAGCCCAATGATACCGGAAGGAGCCGCAGTAAAGGGCCGATCCTTTTCTTCCTTGGCGTGAGGGGCATGGTCTGTGGCAATCATATCAATGGTGCTGTCTTTAAGGCCGTCGATGAGGGCCTGCCGGTCTGCTTCCGTACGCAACGGAGGATTCATCTTAGCCAAGGTGCCATACGTAAGAACCGCTTCCTCTGTCAGGCTGATATGGTGAGGTGTTACCTCAGCATAAACGGAAACCCCATCTGCCTTGGCCTTGCGGATCCGTTCTACAGATTCCCCGCAGGACAGATGCTGGAAATTCACCTTTGCGCCCGTTTGCCGGGCCAACTCAATGTCCCGCTCAATCATAGCAATCTCCGCCTGACGGGAAGCACCGCCCAACCCCAGCTTTTGAGCCGCAAGGCTGCCGGCGTTGATTCCCGGATTCTGAATGAATTTAGGATCCTCCTCATGGAAGCTGAGAGGTACGCCCAGAGCCGCCGTCTTTTCCATAGCCTGGCGGCAAATCTCCGGATCTGTCAGATTGATGCCGTCATCGGTAAAACCGGGAGCCCCTGCCGCATAGAGAGCGTCAAAATCACACAGCTCTTTGCCAGCCAGACTGCGGGTCACAGCCGCCGCCTGGAGTACATGAATCGGCAAAGCCGCCGCCCGGGCCTGGACATCCGCCAGGATTTCCGGCGTATCACAAACAGGCTTGGTATTAGCCATACAAATGACCGTGGTGTAGCCGCCAGCTGCCGCTGCCTGGCTGCCGGTGATCAGATCCTCCTTATAGGTCAGGCCTGGGTCCCGAAAATGAACGTGAACATCCACAAAACCGGGGGCAACGGTTTTTCCCGCAGCATCCAGCACAAGAGCGTCTACGCCTGTCAGCTTTTCTTTCACCGCCAGGATATGACCGTCATTGCCAATCAAAATATCCCGCAGCCCGTCTGTCCCCGTATAAGGGTCTATGAGACGGCCGTTTTGAATCCAAAGCATATGCATTCCTCCTTTAAGTAACCACAAAAAACACCGCAGAGAACAGCCCATAGTGCCAGGCTGCCAGGCAAAGGGCTGCCTGCGCCAGAATCATCAAAGGCAGGCCGATCATAAACCGGCGATGCTGTGTCTTATGATGCACAACGCGCATAGCGGCATAGGTGCCTATACTGCCACCCAGCAGACTGACAAGAAAAAATGTCCGTTCCCGAACGCGCCATGCGCCTTGTTTTGCTCGTTTTTTATCTATTACTGTCAGCACAATGCCTGAAAAATTCAACAGCAACAGATAAATTTTAATGATTTTCATTTTTTTATCGTCCTTTTCTCCAGGATAGAATTGAAAATCTTTTCAATTTATTGTATCATAAATATAGGTTGCTGTGGAGATTCGATAAGATTTTTATCCGAAATTTTCCAACAAATTTATAAATTTACAAATTACGGGGTGTTCTTATGATAAAAAAACTATTTTGCTTTCTATTGATTTTTTCCATGACCCTGTCTCCTGTAGCCTTTGCGGATGAGCCGGATGATAACACCACCGAACAGAGTGACTCCTCTTCTGACGAATCTTCCACGAAAGTTACTAAGGCGCCGGAAATCAAATCAGAAACCGCCGTTGTGATGGATGCGGATTCCGGTCAGATTTTATATCAGAAAAATAAGGACGAGATAAAAGCGCCTGCCAGCATTACCAAGCTGATGACCGCTTTGCTGGTCTTCCAGAAGGGCGGCAGCCTGGACGATGAAATCACCGTCAGCGCCTCTGCCTTGGAAGGAACGAGTGGCGCCACTACCTGCGATTTGTCTGAAGGGGAAAAGGTCACTGTCAAGGATATGCTCTATGCTATGCTCCTTTCCTCCGCCAACGATGCTGCCAATGTTTTAGGCGAATATGTCAGCGGCAATCAAGAAGATTTTGTGTCCAAGATGAATTCTACTGCCAAGTCCCTGGGCTGTACCAACACGAATTTTGTCAATGCCAATGGTTTGGATGCGGAAGATCAGCAAACCACCGCTGCGGATATGGCCTTGATAGGCCAGGTTCTCTTCTCTTATGAGGATTTCCTCACCATCATCGGCACAGAATCCTACACCATGGATGCCACCAACAAATATGAGGATACCCGTACCTTTGATTCCAAGATCAGTTTCCTGTTTGATACCTCACAGTATTACGATCAGGATGTCATCGGTGCCAAAACCGGCTGGACCAGCAATGCCAACCATACCCTGGTCACCTTTGCCAAGCGGGATGACCGCAAGCTCATCGTTGTCAACCTGGATTGTTCTTCTAAATATCAGAAATTCCAGGATGTGATTGATATGCTCAATTATAGCTTTGACGGCTTTAAGGCAGTAACGATTTCCGCTTCCGACCTGTATGACGCTGCCCGCAAGGCGCTTAAGGACAGCGGTTCTGAGCCAAAAGAAAGCTCCTTCCATGACTTGACCGTTTATCTGACGCTGGCCAACACGGCAGATTCCCTGTCCTATACCTTTACCCAAGGTGACAAACCCAAGGGAACTGTGGTTTTCACCAGTGCTTCCGGCAGCACCCAGGAATTGATTACCTTTGATTACGCTCTCAAGCAGGCAGATACCACCGCTACCGATAATAAGAGCAGTAAAAAAACTTCTCCCCTGCGGATCATCCTTCGCATCGTTATCGTGCTGGTCATTATTTGGCTTGTATTTTATGGCTACATTATTCATGTAAACCGGGAACGTGCCCGCCGTAAGCGCCGCCGGGAACGGGAACGAAGAAAACGGGAACGCAATCGCAACTATCAGGATCGATACTGATGAAAAACAGAATTCAAAAGACCCCACCATTTAAAGGCAGTGAGTCATAAGGAAACATGCAGGAGATAATGACTTTTTTCAGGTAAACGGAAAATGTAAAACTCTATGTGTTTGAGCAATCATTCACATAGAGTTTTTTCATTTCCGGCAATACGCCGATTGGTGTTTTCAGCGTTCCAACGGAACGCGCAGCCGTCAACGCAAATGGAGATCTCGTGGTTTTGGGGATATGTCACCGACAAGCATTTTTGCTGTTTCAGAAATTGTGAAAATACGAAAACTTGTGCAAGTTTGCATTGCTTGTGAATTTGCCTCATACAATTGCTGTCGCCTTTATTTTTTGTACTGCTCTGTTTGATCTCTGAGAATCGAAGTTTTGTTCGGCAAATTTAGTCTATAACAATGGGATCAAGCTTGCCGGTGGTGCTGTCCATCACATAACCGTTGATGGTGATGTCCTTGGGAAACAGGGGATGCTCCCGTAAAAGCTTGACAGAGCCGGTCACGGATTCCTTCACACAGTCAAAGCCGGCCAGCCATTTTTCCAAATCTACGCCGCAGTAACGAATCATATCCAGAGTTTTGGGGTGAACCCCTCGTTTCTGCATCAGATCTTCCATTACCTGGCTATTGACATGCTGCACGCCGCAATCCGTGTGGCCAATGACCATGATCTCCTGCACGCCCAGCTCGTAAACGGCAATCAGCAAACTGCGCACCGCACTGCCGAAGGGGCTGGAGATCATACCGCCGGCGTTTTTGATAATCTTCACGTCACCGTTTTTAATGCCCAGGGCAGCCGGCAGCAGATTGGTCAGCCGGGTATCCATACAGGACAGGATGGCCACCTTGCGATCCGGATATTTGCTGGTCACATAAGGCTCATATTGCTTTTCTTCTACAAACTGCTGGTTAAAGGCCAGCATCTTTTCACTTTCAGTCATAGAATACATCCTTTCAAGAGGAATTTGGAATGTACAAATTATAAAACAAATTGCGCCTGCCGTCAAATGCTGGCCTGTAAAAGGAGGATTTTATGAAATGCCTCCGTTTTGATCAAAAAGAAAAGCGGAAGCTCAGCCTCCGCTTTTAAAATTCAGATTTAGGCTTTTTATTCCTTCCAGTTGTGGTAAACGTTCTGCACGTCGTCGTTTTCCTCCAGCATATCCAGGAGCTTTTCCATCTTTTCAATGTCTTCTTCCTTCTCCAGGGTAATGGTGTTCTGGGGAACCATCTGTATATCTGCTTCCAGGAATGTATAGCCCTGTTCAGTCAGTGCATCCCGGACAGCAGAGAAGTTGGACGGATCGGTGAAAACCTGGAAAACTTCATCATCGGCCAGGAAGTCGTCCGCGCCGCAGTCCAGACAGGTCATCATGGTCTCGTCCTCGTCCAGATCGGCCCGCTCAATAATCATGACGCCCTTCTGGTCAAACTGCCAGGATACGCTGTTCTGGGTACCCAAACCAGCACCGAACTTATCAAAGGCGTGACGTACGTCGCTGGCAGTACGGTTTTTGTTATCGGTCAGGGTTTCTACGATCAGAGCCGTGCCGCAGGGGCCGTAGCCTTCGTAGGTATTGTTTTCATAGTTTACGTTGTTGGCATCGTTGGAGAATTTGTCCAGCATACGCTTGATGTTATCGTTGGGTACGTTGTTCGCCTTAGCCTTGGCTACTACATCACGCAGCTTGCCGTTGATATTGGGATCTGCACTGCCGCCGGTTTTGATGGCAACGGCCATTTCACGGCCAATTTTTGTGAAGATCTGAGCTTTCTTAGCGTCGTTTGCGCCCTTTTTCTTGGCAATGTTATGCCATTTAGAATGTCCTGACATTGGAATAGACCTCCGTATTTTTCAAAATTCACTACTAATAAAATATTATAACAAATTATTTACAATTTCTCAATGCAAAATTTGAATAAGCCTAAAGATATTGCAGATAATAGCTTCGTACAGAAAAGAGGTGAAAGACAATGGATCGTAATCAGATGGAAAGAGAACGTCAGAACAACCAGCAGAATAATCAGCAGAACAATCAGCAGAAGAGCAACAACCAGAAGAATAATAACAACAACAGAAACAAGAACAGAGAAGAGGACTAGTCTCTGATCTGTTGAAGGCGGAGGCAGAAACAAAGGATTTTGTTTGTGTCTCCGTTACATAGCTTTACGCCTCCAAAACCTCCAAAATGCAGGCAAATAGCTCATTAAGCCGGTCATACTGACCCTTGAGGTACAGCCAGCCGAACAGGGTTTCCAAAGCGGTGGCATATGCGTATTCCGCTAAGGTGCAGGATTTGGGTACGGTCCTGGGCTTGGCGTTGCGGCCGTGGTGAAAGATATCCAATTCTTCCTCCGTCAGCAGGGGGAGAATTTTTTGCGCCCCCTTTGCCTGGGCCTGGGCGCGCACCAGCTCTGTGGTGGCCCGATGGAGAGATTTGGCGGTGGTTTTGCCGCCCAGCACCAAATATGAGCGGGTCATAATTTCATACACGCAGTCTCCCATATGAGCCAGACCTAAGCTGCTGAGCTGTTTGAGGGCGTTGTCATCTACGGTGATGTGCAGATAATCCATGAAAATCTCCTTAATTTAAAGTTTATTCAAAAAAATTTCACCCATTTGTGATAAAATAAAACAATAGTTAATGATCTGTTTCAACAGTTCTTTTATTATATCGTTTTTTTTAGGCAAAGTAAAGAACAGGAGGTAAGAGATGAATATAGTAGAATTAACCAAAGAAAACTTTGAAACGGAAGTTTTCAAGGCAGAAGTTCCGGTGATTGTAGATTTCTGGGCGATTTGGTGCGGCCCCTGTCGGGCGCAGGGTCCGATTCTGGATCAGCTGAATGAAGATCTGGCAGATAAGGTAAAGATTTGCAAGGTTAATGTGGACGAGCAGCCGGAGCTGGCCCTTCGATTTCAGGTGGCAAGCATCCCCACCTTGCTGTTTTTCCGCAAGGACCAGCCGGTGCAGACACTGGTAGGCCTTCATTCCAAGGAGCAGATTCAGGCAGTTTTAAATGCATAAAATAGTGTGTCAGATTTTATATCTGACACGCTTTTTTTATATTCTTTTACCCGGCAGGGATGCCTGCTGGATCCAGCCGATGATCTGGCCGGACAGGATCACAGTCAGCAGGGAGTAGGAAAGCCGTTTAAAAGGAATGTAGCTGACGGACAAAGTCAGAACGGTTAAATCACTGGCCAAATAGATCCACTGAATGCGGCAGTGAAGTAATGCAGACAGACCCATTGCCAGGGCATCATCCCCGGAAGGGGCGCCGCCGATCCGCACGCACAGACCAGCGCCTACACCCACAAATAAGGCACCCAGCAGACTGGCTGCCAAAGGCATCTGAGCCAGCTGCGGCCACAGAGGCTCGAACTGTTCAAAAACAGCATAAAACAGGGAAAAACCGCCGCCAGCCACACAGGAATAGGCGATGAATTGCTTGCCCAGCATCCGCCAGCCGGCAATATAGCAAAGGGCGTTCATCACCAAACCAGATAGAGAGGGGGAAATTCCAAACCAATGGCGGAGCAGCAGGGTAGCGCCTAAAACACCGCCTTCTGTCACACCGGAAAAAGAGTGGATGTGATATAGACCGAAGGCCAGAATTGCGCTGCCAAACAGGGCAATCAGGCAGGCTTTCCACTTTAAATGGGGAAACAAAATAACAAATCCTTTCTGTCTATAAGCATGATCCTTTGGGTGCCTGCGGCCTTTATCAGCCTCTTACATTAGAAAAAAGAGCCAATGCTTTCATTGGCTCTTTTTTCGATTATCCTGCATAAAAGCCGTTCAAAGAATAGCCGTTGTTGACCGTGTCAAATGCATAATTGTCCGGAGAACCGTCCTGGGTAAACCGGCTGGAGAAGCTTGCGGGATCCTGATAGATGGGAATCAGCTTGTCTGCTTCCTTTGTAATCTGGGAAAGAGCCTGACCCAGCTCCTGCTCGCCTTGGATGCTTTGGGTGGACAGGGGAACATACAAATGGGAAACCAAATCGTAAAATGTCGCGGTATCCAACCCGGTGTCTTCCTGGATGCCGCCGTTTGCGGTGGGATCACTGAGTGAGAGGGAAACTTCCAGATTTTTTTCCTGCCCTATCTGGACAAACTGCTGCAGCCGCTGGGTCAGGATCTGACTCTTAGTTAAGCCCTGGTCGTCATAGCTGATATACTGGGTTTGTCCGCTGGTGGGAAAGGAAAAATCATCCAGAATCACTTCGCTGCAGCCTAGATTTGCCGCTTCTCCGATGATCTGAGCAATATAATCCGCTGAGGTATCTGAATAAGGATCCAGATGCCGCTTACTGCGATTATCCAGCCAGGTGTAATGATTCTTGGTGCAGATGGTAGCATCCTTGTTGATATGGGCGAAGGTATTATCGTGATAGCAATAAATTTTGCCGATCACCTTGACCCCAGCTTCCTTCAAGGTTTGAATGCAGCCAGGCAGAGCAGCAGCTGCCTGGGTGGTCACGGAATAGCCGGACAGGTAGGAAATTTGAGAAGGATAATTCAGCGTGCCGTCCTGATTTTTCAGATCCGTAATCACGCCGTTAATCAATCCGGCGTCTTTCATTGTAATCAGCTGCTGCACCACATCCCCATTTATGCTGGAGGCGGGAAGGTAGATGGTATGAGATCCAACCGGAGTTTCCTCCTGAGCAGTCTGCTTGTCCTCATCCTGGTTTGGCGTTTTCGGAGCACTGATGGAATCCGGCAGATCCAAGAAAGAAAGATCCTGAAATACGCCGACAGAAAACAAAACGGCAAAGATCACCACGACAACCAGCAAAACACGCCGGATCTTGCGGTTGCGCTTCTCACGTCTGCCGCGATAAGGTCTGTTCTTATACATGAAATCCTCCTACAAATTAAAACAAGAATCGGCAGAAAGCAAATCGAAATTTACCTCTGCCGATTTTCATACTAAGATAAAAGCGAGTTACGCCTTGTCAGCAGGAGCAGCTTCGGCAGCAGCCTTCTTTGCGGCAGCAGCCTTTTCTGCCTTAGCTTTCATAGCAGCAGCATACTTTTCCTTCTCTTCCTTGGTCGGTACAGGAGAAATGATATTTCTCGGACAAACCTTGGTACAGATCTTGCAGGCTTTACACTTGGTGTAATCGATAACAGCCACATTGTTTTCCACATGGATGGCATCGAAGGGACAAGCCTTTTCACACTGCTTACAGCCGATACAGCCCACAGAGCAAGCCTTGATTACATCGGGAGCCTTTTCCTTGGAGGAACACTCTACGGTTACCGGGTTCTTGTAAGGCTTCAGAGAAATGACACCCTTGGGGCACTCAGCGATACACTTCTTACAAGCAGTACACTTTTCCTCATCTACAACGGCAGTGCCGTCAACGACATGGATCGCGTCAAAGGGGCAAACCTTTACGCAGCTGCCCACACCCAGGCAAGCGTTTGCGCAAACCTTGTTGCCGCCTACACGCAAAGCTGCACGGCAATCCTGCAAACCTTCGTAAGCAAACTTATCTTTAGCATTGCAGCCACCGCTACAGTTTACATGGGCAACTACTTTTTCGCTGGAACCGGCGTCAACGCCCATAATAGCAGCAATCTTTGCTGCACAGTCAGCACCGCCTACAGGGCAGGCATTGACAGGCGCCTTGCCTTCTACAATAGCCGCAGCCAGACCGCCGCAGCCGGGATAACCACAGCCGCCGCAGTTTGCACCCGGCAGGGATTCTGTGATTTGAGGGATACGCTCATCCTCTTCGACAGCAAATGCCTTTGCGGCAAATCCCAGAATCAATGCGAAGAGGAGACCCATTACGCCGAGGGAAACCGCAGCGTAAACAATATTCATTGTATTCATTTAAAATTCTCCTTCCATTGATTACCAGATTTTCAGACCAGAGAAGCCCATGAATGCCATAGCCAGCAGAGCCGCAGAAATCAGAGCAATCGGGAAGCCTTCAAAGGACTTGGGGCAATCTACAGTAACAGACAGACGTTCACGAATGCTGGCAAACAGTACGATAGCAATCAGGAAGCCGATTGCAGAGAAAATGTTGTAAACAATACCCTGAATAAAGGTATAGTCATAAGAAACGCTGTTGATTGCAGCACCCAGAACGGCACAGTTGGTGGTGATCAGGGGCAGGAAGATACCCAGAGACTGGTACAGAGCCGGCATGGATTTTTTCATGAACATTTCTACAAACTGTACCAGAGTCGCAATGACCAGAATGAAAGCAATCGTCTGCATATACTGCAGATCCAGGGGAACCAGAATAAAATGCTGAATCAGCCAGGTTACAGCACCAGCCAGAGCCATAACGAAGGTTACCGCCATACCCATACCAATAGCGGTATCAGTCTTCTTGGATACACCGAAGAAGGGACAGCAGCCTAGGAACTGAGATAATACAAAGTTATTTACCAGCGCAGCGCTGAGGGCAATACCTAAGAGAGTTGTAATAGCAGTCATGATACATTATTCTCCTTTCTTGCTCATCTTGCGCATAATTGCCTGGATTGCGGCCATAACAAAGCCCATTGCCAAGAAGCCGCCGGCCGGCAGACCCATCAGGGTAGCAGGCTGAGTCCAGAATGCAACACCCATAAAGGAACCGGAACCCAGAACCTCACGAACGATAGCAATCAGCACCAGAGCAAAGCCGAAGCCGATACCCATGGTAATGCCGTCCAGTGCGGAGGGCAGGGGCTTGTTCTTAGAAGCAAATGCTTCTGCACGG
This sequence comes from uncultured Oscillospiraceae bacterium, assembly GCA_964605215.1. GTDB lineage: Bacteria > Bacillota > Clostridia > Oscillospirales > Butyricicoccaceae > CAZSBD01. Next base: position 12,817 of record CAZSBD010000011.1, read on the forward strand.
CCCAGGATGATACAGTTTACTACGATCAGCGGCAGGAACAGACCCAGAGAAGCTGCTACAGACGGAACATAAGCGTTCAGCACCATCTGAATCAGGGTTACGAAGCTGGCGATAATCGTAATGTAAGATGCGATACGAACCTTATCCGGGATAAAGTTGCGCAGGATGGAAATTACGATGTTGGAGCAGATCAAAACGGCTGTTGCTGCAGCAGTCATACCCAGCGCATTGGTAATGGTTGTGGATGTTGCCAGAGTCGGGCAAAGGCCGATGGTCTGCATAAATACCGGGTTCTCGGTTAAGATACCGGCCTTGAATTTTTCTTTGATATTCATAGTCTGCAAACCTCCTTACGCTAAACCAGCAACAAAATCAGCTGCTGTGTTGACACCGAGGGTTACGGCCCTGGAAGTAATCGTAGAACCGGTGATAGAAACGATATCGCCGCCGTCCTTCTCTACCGCCAGAGAACCGTCAGCAGGCATGCCTGCATACTGAGCAATCCAATCCGCGTCCTGGGCATGAGTACCCAGACCGGGGGTATCGGAAGTAGCAGTTACCTTCGCGCCGGCAACGGTGCCGTCAGCTGCAATACCAACGATTTCAGTAATTGCACCGCCGTAGCTGGAGGGATTTAACTCTACGCAGTAGCCTGCGTCTTCGCCGTTAATGGTTGCCTTATATGCAGAAGCGATGATGGGATCTGCACCGTCAATGCTGATTTCTTCAAATTCAGCACCGGGGATGATCTCCTGCATGGTTTCCTGCAGTACCTTCATATTGTTTTCAGCGATCTTGGGAGCGGTGATACCATTGAATGCACCCAGGATCAGAGCTGCGACCAGAGTGATCGCAAACAGGGAAATTGCCAGACGGCCCATAGATTCGCCGCCTTTTTTAGAGGTATTACTCATTATGCCTTTACCTCCTTGGATTTTTTCTCAGGTTCTACATAACCGAACTTCTTAGGCAGGCAAACCTTGTCGATTGCCCATACCAGACAGTTCATAATCAGGATGGAGTAAGATACGCCTTCCGGATAACCGCCGAAGTAACGGATGAGAAGAGTGATCAGACCACAGCCAATGCCAAATACGATCTGGCCCTTGGGGGTAACGGGGCTTGTTGTGTAGTCAGTCGCCATAAAGATAGCACCCAGCATCAAGCCGCCGGAGAGCAGATTCTGCATCATCCACATAATGTGGCTGTTGTCGCCCTTGGGGAACAGGAAAGTAATAACAGCAACCGTCAGGATGTAAGCCAGAGGAGTGCGCAGGGTAATTACCTTACGGAATACCAGATACAGGCCGCCGATGATCAGAGCTGCTGCACTGATCTCACCCAGACAGCCGCCGGTCTGGCCAACGAACAGATCCATCAGAGAATAGGGAGCCAGCTCACCGTTTTTCATATAGGAAAGGGGAGTTGCCTCGGTTACTACGTCCACAGGAGTAGAGAACAGAGCAAGCTTTGTGCCGGAGCCTACCCAAGTGGTCATAGCGCTTGCCCAGGAAGCCATCAGGAATGCACGGCCTGCCAGAGCGGGGTTGATGAAGTTTTTACCAATGCCGCCGAACAGGCACTTAGCAACGATGATGGCAAAGCCAACACCGATGATAACCATCCAGATCGGCATGGAAACGGGTACGTTATAAACCAGTAAAATACCCGTAACCACAGCGGAAAGATCGCTGATGGTGCTGGGCTTATTCAAAATCTTGTTGTAGATTGCCTCGAAAATCACAGCGGATACGGCACCTACTACAGTCAATACCAGAGCTCTGCCGCCGAAGCACAGAACGCTGACGATCAGTGCGGGCATCAGAGCGATAATCACATCCAGCATAATGGAGCGTGTGCTCTCATTGGTCTTAATATGAGGTGAGGATGTGACTACAACTTTGCTTAAATCATACATATTTCACAACCTCCTTACTTTTTAGCCTGTGCGGCACGGCGAGCTTCCATGATCTTCGCCTTGGTCACACGGAACTGCTGAACCAGCTGGATTCTTGCCGGGCAAACATAAGAACAGGAACCACATTCGATGCAGTCCAGACCGCCTACATGGGTATATTCCTCAAACATATCGTTCTTACCGTATGCGTTCATCAGGCAAGGCAGAATATGCATAGGACATGCGTTGATACATTTGCCGCAGCGGATACAAGCAGGCATAGCTGTACGCTTGTCTTCCTGGCCGCAGAAAGCCAAATAAGCGTTGGTACCCTTCATAATCGGAACATCCAGAGAGAACTGCGCGTTACCCATCATAGGACCGCCCATGATCAGCTTATTCGGAGGTTCCTTGAAGCCGCCGCACTGGTCAATCAGGTTTACGACCGGAGTACCTACGCGGCAGTTCAGGTTCTTGGGCTCCGCGATAGCAGAACCGGAAACGGTTACAATTCTTCTGACAACGGGCATACCGGTTGCAAAGCGGCGATAAATAGCGCCTGCGGTATCCACGTTGAATACAGCACAGCCAGCGTCAGCCGGCAGCTTGCCGGAGGGTACCTCACGACCGGTGATCGCATTGATCAGCTGTTTCTCAGCACCCTGGGGATACTTACAGGCCAAAGGAGCCAGTTCGATCTCCGGAGTATTTGCGATCAATTCCTGGATTTTGGGGAAGGTGTCGCTCTTGTTTTCCTCAATACCTATGTAAGCTTTGGAAACACCTAGGATTTTTACCAGCATCTTAACGCCTTCCACAACCTCCTCCGGATTTTCCAAAAGGATGCGATGGTCGGAAGTAATATAAGGTTCACACTCTGCACCGTTGATGATGACGGTGTCAACCTTGCCGATACCGGACTGAATCTTGATGTGGGTGGGGAATGTAGCACCACCATGACCTACAATACCCGCACTGCGAATGGCTTCGATGCGCTCTTCATTTGACATCTTGTCAAAATCCATAGGCTTAACGGACTCATGGAGTCTGTCCTCGAAGTCGTTTTCAATCACAACGGACATTACCTTGCTGCCATTGGCATGGAGCATAGGAGCCACAGCTGTGACCTTACCGGAAACCGAAGCATGAACAGGAGCGGAAACCGGTGCTTTTGCATCGCCTACCATCTGTCCCATATCCACGATATCGCCTACTTTAACAATAGGCTCACAGGGAGCGCCAATGTGCATAGACATCGGAATAATGACCTTTTCAGGGGCTTTCAGGACTTCAATAGGCTTTTGGTTTGTTGCGGATTTATATCCCGGGTCATCATGTGTACCAGGATGAATACCGCCACGAAACGTATACGCCATTTAGATTCACCTCTCAGTTTATTATGTGAACGTAACAATACAAAATAGATTATAATAGAGAGACAAAAAAATAACAATAGAAAATTGAGAAAAAAATCAGAAAAAATTTACAACTTCTTCATAAAGTCTGGAAATTTGCACCAAAAATTATAAATATTTTTAGACATTTTGGATTTGGTGCGAAAATTCGACAAAAAACAATAAAGAAATTGATGTATAATGAAAATATTACCAAAGGAAAAAGGATCCCCGGCAGGGGGAATCCTTTTCTGGATCGGCAGGGTCTGTGATCTCTGCGGAAGGCGGACGGAGAGTCCGGCATCTGCTTGCCTGTTATAGTAAGGAAAAAAACTCCACATCCTCCGTGGGGTAATCAGAAAGCTTATATTCCAGCGGAGCCTGCACCAGATTGCTCTGCTCGGGCAAAACACGGGGCAAGGACATGGTAACGCAAAAGCCGGTGTCTGTCTGGGACATCAACAGATTACCATGATGCAGCATGGCAATCTTATGAGCCAAAACGATACCTCGCCCCACAGCGGATAAGGAGGGGCCGGACAGAACGGAAGCGTTTTGCAGCTCGTTCAGCGCCTGCTCTGGAATACCGTCCCCCTGATCGGCCACCTGAATCAGGATTCGGGAATTGGTTTTTTTCAGAGAGAGGGCAATGTTCCCGCTTGTATAGCGCACACTGTTGATGAGCAGGTTGTAAACAGCGATGGAAATGGCTTCCCGGTCAAAGATCAAAAGCAGAGATTTCGGGACATCCACAGAAAGCTCACGGCCTTGAGCTGCCAAAGCCCTTTTGCCATGGGAGCTGATTCCCCGAATCACCTCAGCCAGATCGTCCAGAACAAGCCGTAGCCGCTCCTGAGTGAAGAAGGGGGAAAGCATTTGCAGATGCTTTTGAGAGCGTATAACCTGCAGGGCATTTTTTTGAATCAGTTTTATATATTTTTCCGTACTTTCCGGAGACTCCGGAGAAAGCATTTGACTGGCTGTATAGATGTTAGATAGGTTTTGGCGGATCTGGTTTTGATAAAAGAATTCATTGGAAGAAAGCTCCTTTGCGTCCGAAACAGGGGAAAACAGGAGCAAAAGATTTTCACCCAAAGGGTAAAAGGTAATCAGATAAGAAAGGCCGTCAATGGTATCCGCCTGCTGAAAGCTTGTTTGGTTTTGCAGGCAGGAACGGGCAATATGACAGGCTTCCCCACTTAAAATATCCGGCAGGGAATGAAATGTGCCTGGCCCCAGAATGCGGGAAACCGCCGGTGTGCATGCCAAAGTGCATAGATCGGGAGAAACCAGGGCAAAGGCTTGTTTATCTCCACCGGTGAGCCGGAGCAAGTGAAGTAAAAATTCAGGATTTCCCTGGCGAATAAAATCCGGGAAATCAGAAAAAAAGTCATTCAAGGAATCACCGCCTTTTAGTCCATAAAGTAAATAGATCGTAATAGTTCCATTATACACAATTTAGATCACTGCGACAATATAAATTGCTCCGCATATTCCTGAAAATAATAGCAAAAGCACAAAAAAATTCCAATTAGGCAGAAGAGGGAAAAAACTTTATTAAAAGCATTTTTTTTTGGTGGGATTTTTCCTTGCAAAGCTACTATAAATTCGTTATACTATCTGTAGAAAGTTTTATAATATAAATAAAGTGTATAATTAGGAGGAATTTCCAATGGCAATTAAAGTTGGTATCAATGGCTTTGGCAGAATTGGTCGGCTGGTTTTCCGCGCAGGCCTGTCCAATCCGGAAATCGAATTTGTAGGCATCAATGATCCCGGTATGACTCCGGACTATATGGCTTACATGCTCAAGTACGACACGATGCACGGCCAGTACAAAGGCGAAATCAGCTTCACTGAGGATACCCTGACTGTAGACGGAAAGACCGTAAAGGTTTATGCAAAGTTCAAGCCGGAGGAGATTCCGTGGGGTGAGCTGGGCGCTGAATACGTTGTTGAGGCAACCGGTCTGTTCCTGACCAAGGAAAAGTCCCAGGGTCACATTGATGCCGGTGCAAAGAAGGTGGTTATGTCCGCGCCTTCCAAGGATGATACTCCCATGTTCGTTATGGGCGTAAACCAGGACGTATACACCAAGGATATGCAGTTTGTTTCCAACGCTTCCTGCACCACCAACTGTCTGGCTCCCATCGCTAAGGTTCTGAACGACAGCTTTGGCATCACCGAAGGTCTGATGACCACCGTTCACTCCACCACCGCTACCCAGAAGAC
>CAZSBD010000012.1:0-18134 GCA_964605215.1 uncultured Oscillospiraceae bacterium
GGGCTGCGAGATCGGTGACCACACTCGCTTGGGGGATTTTGTAGAGCTGAAAAAGGCCAAAATCGGCGCCGGCACCAAGGTCTCTCACCTGACCTATATCGGCGACGCCACCGTAGGCGAACGGGTGAACTTTGGCTGCGGCACCGTTGTAGTCAACTACGATGGCTATGACAAATATCAGACCATCATTGGCGATGACGCTTTCATTGGCTGCAATACCAATTTGGTTTCCCCTGTCAAGATAGGCGACCGGGCCTTTACCGCCGCCGGTGCGACTGTGACCAGGAACGTACCAGATGGGGCTTTGGCTGTTTCCCGTGTCCGTCAGGAAAATAAGGAAGGCTGGAACGACCGCCGCCGTGCCCGGATGGAAAAAAAGAAAAAATAAGGCGGCTGCGCCTTTCAAATAGAAGAATAACACACAAAAGAGAGAGACGGTTTTCCCCGTCCCAACAAACTAGGAGGAGTTTTCCAATGATTTCACATGGTAAAAACATTAAGATCCTGGCCGGGAATTCCAATCCGGCTCTGGCCATGCAGATCGCTTCCGCTCTGGGTTTGCCTTTGGCAAAGGTTAATCTGGGCTGCTTTTCTGACGGCGAGATTTCTGTCAGCATCTATGACACTGTCAGAGGGTCTGATGTATTCCTGATCCAGTCCACCAGTGAGCCGGTTAATGACAGGCTGATGGAGCTGCTGATCATGATTGACGCCTGTAAGCGGGCTTCCGCTGGCCGCATTACAGCGGTTATGCCTTACTTTGGCTACGCGCGTCAGGACAGAAAGAGCAAAGCCAGAGATCCGATCTCCGCAAAGCTGGTAGCAGATATACTGACCACCGCCGGCGCAAACCGGGTTCTGACGATGGACTTGCACGCTTCTCAGATTCAGGGCTTTTTCAACATCCCTGTGGATAACCTGATGGGTACCTCTGTGCTGATTCCCCATATCGCCGGCAAGTTCGGTACCGGCCGGGACGATGTTGTTATCGTATCCCCCGACCTGGGTTCTGTAAGCCGCGCCAGAAAGTACTGTGAGAAGCTGGAGCTGCCGCTGGCGATTATTGATAAGAGACGGCCCAAGGCGAACGTATCCGAGGTTATGCACATCATCGGTGACGTAAAGGGCAAAAAAGTGATTCTGGTAGATGACTTGATTGACACCGCCGGCACTCTGTGCCATGCCGCAGAAGCTCTGGTAGAAAAGGGCGGCGCTACAGAAATTTACGCTTGTGCGACCCACGGTGTTCTGTCCGGCCCGGCCATCACCCGCATTCAGGAGAGCCCCATTAAGGAGCTGTATCTGCTGGATACCATTAACATTCCCCAGGAAAAGCAAATTGATAAGATCCATATGCTCCAGGTGGCGCCTTTGTTTACAGAAGCCATTGCCAGAATTTATGAGGAATCTTCTGTATCTCTGTTGTTTGATTGATTTTTCTAAAATAAAAACCAGGACAGCCTTTGCAAACGGGCTGTCCTGATTTGTTCTAAGGAGTCGGTATGAAAGTTTTAGTTATTGGTGATGTTGTAGGCACACCGGGCCTTGCCGCTTTGGAGCGGGGGCTGCGTTCCCTGAAAAAAGAGCTGGGAGCGGACTTTACTGTGGTCAACGGGGAAAATTCCGCTATGAACGGCACCGTTCCCAAGCATTGTCAGGCGATGCTGGATGCCGGGGCGGATGTGGTCACCTTGGGAAACCATGCCCTGCGCAAGATGCAGATCATCCCTTTTTTGGAGGATACCCCCTATGTCCTGCGGCCAGCCAATTTAGCGCCCCAGACGCCGGGTCATGGTTATGGCCTGTATGAGGCGGGCAGAAGCCGTATTTTACTGATGAACCTCCAGGGCCGGTGCGAAATGCCCTTTGGCCCGGACAATCCCTTTTTGCAGGCGGATCAGATTTTAAAGGAATGTCAGGGGGAATATGATATGGCTCTGTGCGAGTTCCATGCCGGCGCCACCAGTGAGAAAAATGCCATGGGCTTTTATTTGGACGGCCGGGTTTCTGCGGTCTACGGCACCCATACCCATGTCCAAACTGCGGACGAGCGGATCAATCCCAAGGGGACAGGCTACATCACGGATATTGGAATGACCGGGCCGGTGTGGTCTGTGCTGGGCGTAAAGCCGGAGCAGTCTGTGGCAATGTTCCGGGGAGATCAGACCTCCTGTTTTGAGGCGGCGGAAGGGCCGTGTGCCATCTGCGGCGCCTTGCTGGAAATTAAAGAAAAAACAGGCAGATGTACAAAAATTCAAAGAATCCGGTGGAAAGTTCCATAATTTAACCAAAATTTATTCGTAAATTTACAAAGAAAATACAAAAAGAAAAAAATGTATTGGAAAATTAGCCTTATAGGTGTATAATATTCTTAAATTATTTTGACCATGGAGGATAAGGCTTATGTTAGAAAATCTGATTCAAGTTTTGAAAGAAAATTCCAGAAAAATCGTATTTACCGAGGGTTCTGACGTTCGCATTTTGGAAGCGGCAAGCCGCCTGAAGGCAGACGGTTTCCTCACTCCCATTCTCATCGGTAAGGTAGAAGAAGTACAGGCTGCAGCGAAGGCTGGCAACTTCGATATCGATGGCCTGGAGATCATCGATCCTCTCACCTATCCGGAAATGGACGCTATGGTGGAGAAGATGGTGGAGCTGCGTAAGGGCAAGATGAGTCCGGAAGATTGTAAGGCTGCTCTGTCTAAGGGCAACTACTTCGGCACCATGCTGGTTAAAATGGGCAAGGCTGACGCTCTGCTGGGCGGCGCTACTTACTCCACCGCAGATACCGTCCGTCCCGCTTTGCAGCTGGTTAAGACCAAACCCGGCGCTTCTCTGGTAAGCTCCTGCTTTATTCTGCATCGTCCCGATGGTAAGGGCGGCGATGAAAAGTACGCAATGGGTGACTGCGCCATCAACATTTCTTACGAGGATACCATTGACAAGAAGACCGGCGAAGTAAAGCAGAAGGCTTCTGAGAAGATCGCGGAAGTTGCTGTTGAGACTGCTAAGACCGCTGCTGCTTTCGGCATTGATCCCAAGGTTGCTATGCTGTCCTACTCTACTATGGGTTCCGGTAAGGGCCCCACAGTAGACATGATGCGGGAAGCTACCGCTGCTGCAAAGGCTATGGCTCCGGATATGGCTGTAGACGGCGAGCTGCAGTTTGACGCTGCTTTCTCTCCTGTTGTTGCCTCTACCAAGGCAAAAGGCTCTGACGTAGCAGGTCAGGCAAACACCTTTATTTTCCCGGATATCAATTCTGGCAACATCGGCTATAAGATCGCACAGAGACTGGGCGGCTTTGAGGCATTTGGCCCCATCCTTCAGGGTCTGAACGCGCCCATCAACGACCTGTCCCGCGGCTGTAACGCAGAAGAGGTTTACAAGATGGCAATCATCACCGCTGGCCTGGCATAAGCCGGGAGCGGAATTTTCCAAAACATAAAAAAACGGCATCTGAAAGCTTTCGAAGCGGACAGGTGCCGTTTTTATGGTTAGGAAAGGGTAGGCTTAAGTCCTGTTTTTTTGTAAAAAAAGCCTGGAATGCTTGCATAAAACATAGATTTCGTTTATATTGGACATAATAATGTAACCATTGAGGGAGGAAATTAAAGATGAAGGATGGGTTTATCAAAGTAGCCGCTGCTACCAGTGATATTCGGGTGGCCAACTGCCCGTATAACCGGGATCAGGTGCTTTGTTATGTGAAAGAGGCCCAGACGGCCGGCGTGAGCATTTTAGTATTCCCCGAGCTGAATCTGACCGCCTATACATGCGGCGACCTGTTTTTACAGCGCAAGCTTTTGGAAGGGGCAAAGGAAGCCCTGCGGGACATTGCCCAGGCTACCGCAGATACGGATATTTTACTGCTGGTGGGTTTGCCATTAGCTGTGGGTGGTTCTTTATATAACTGTGCCGCCGTGCTGTCACAAGGCAAAATTTTAGGCTTTGTACCCAAACAAAATATCCCTGCCTATTCGGAATTTTATGAGGCCCGCCATTTTACTCCGGGCAAACCAGTGGAGATGATTGATTTTTACGGCGAGCAGGTTCCGCTGGGTACCAATCTGTTGTTTGCCTGCCGGGAAATGCCCGAGCTTGTGGTAGGCGTGGAAATCTGTGAGGATGTCTGGGTCACCACGCCGCCTTCCTGCGCCCTGGCTCAGGCCGGCGCTACAGTGATTGCCAATCTTTCCGCTTCCGATGAAATCATCGGCAAGACCGCTTACCGCCGGAGTCTGATTGCTTCCCAGTCTGCCAAAACCATTGCCGGTTATATTTACGCGGATGCCGGCCGGGGAGAAAGCTCCACGGATATGGTCTATGCCGGCCATAACCTGATTGCGGAAAACGGCGCCATTATCGCCCAAAGCAAGCTGTTTGAGACCGGTATGATCTGCGGAGATTTGGATTTGTACCGCTTAAATCATGAGCGCCGCCGCACCACGACCTTTGTGGAAAAACGGGAGGGCTTCGTGTCGGTTCCCTTCTCTTTAAAGAGCAGAGAGGTTGCGCTGACCCGGAAATTTCCCCAGATGCCCTTTGTTCCTCAGGACAAAACGGATCTGGCCCAGCGCTGCGAAGAGATTCTGGCCCTTCAGGCCAATGGCCTGGCTACCCGCCTGCGCCATACGCACGCCAAGAGTGCGGTGATTGGCCTGTCCGGCGGCTTGGATTCTGCTTTGGCTTTGGTTGTCACCGCCCATGCCTTTGATTTGGTTGGCCTGCCCCGCAAGCAGATTTTGGCGGTAACCATGCCATGCTTTGGCACCACCTCCCGCACCAAAAACAATGCCGTCACCTTGTCCAAGGCCTATGGCACCCGGCTGATGGATATTACCATCAAGGAGGCGGTAAATCAGCATTTTACCGATATCGGTCATGATCCGGAAAAGCTGGATGTGACCTTTGAAAATTCTCAAGCCCGGGAGAGAACGCAGATTCTGATGGATTTGGCCAATCAGGAAGGGGGACTGGTGATCGGTACCGGTGATCTTTCCGAGCTGGCTCTGGGCTGGGCTACTTACAACGGCGACCATATGTCTATGTATGCGGTGAACTGCTCCGTGCCCAAAACCCTGGTTCGCTATCTTATCGCGTATGAAGCTCAGGCAAATAAGGAACTGTTTACCGTTTTGCAGGATGTGCTGGATACCCCGGTCAGTCCGGAATTGCTGCCGCCTAAGGATGGGGAAATCTCCCAAAAAACCGAGGAGCTGGTTGGCCCCTACGAGCTTCATGATTTCTTCTTGTACTATATGCTGCGTTTCGGCTATTCTCCCGCCAAAATTTACCGCATTGCCCGGTATTCCTTCCAAGGGATGTATGATGACGCCACCATTAAAAAATGGCTGGTGACCTTTGTACGCCGGTTTTTCATCCAGCAGTTTAAGCGTTCTTGTCTGCCCGATGGCCCCAAGGTGGGTTCTGTCACTCTGTCTCCCCGGGGAGATTGGAGAATGCCCTCCGATGCTTGCTCGGATCTGTGGCTCCAGGAAGCAGAAAATCTGTAAAATATAAAAAAATCCTCGCTTTCCCAAAAAAGAAAGCGGGGATTTTTCAATTTTTAATTCACAGTCTGTGGAAAACTTAGCGTTTTTCAAACTTGGAGGCTGGTGCCCGGCAAATGGGACACTTGTAGTCCGTGGGCAGCTCGTCCTTATCACAGACATAACCGCAGACCGTGCAGCGGAATCCGGCATGCTCGTCCATGGTACGGTAAACCGTAGCTTGAGGCGGTGTGGTGTTGCCTTCTTCCTTAAATTCTTCCAGGGTCATAGGATAGCCGCCTGCTAGCACCTCGGCACCCTCAGCCTGTACGATAAACAAGGTATAATTGCCCAGATCCACCTGATCCAGTACCTTACAGCTGACCACTGCGGTCATGCCTTCTGTCAGATAAGGGTTGCCAAAGCTGTCTTTTTCATAAGCTTTTCCTGTAAATTTACAGCCAACCCGGCCGGATTTATAACCGAATTCCTTCAATACATCCCGATCTGCTTCTTTGGAAACCAGGGTAACAGCACAGGAGCCGGCAGTCTGCAGGGCTTTGCAGGTTTGATTGCTCTTGTTCATCGTCAGGCTGAATTTCGGGGGATAAGCGGTGATCTGTTGGAAGGAGTTGGCCAGACAGCCCTCGTCCTGCTTTTCTCCGCCAACGCCGACAATGGACAGGCCATAGTTCATTTTGCTGTATGCATTGCTGTTTAATTTCATAACGTGTGTCCTTTCTCATAAGCTTAATCCGCAGTCACGGGATTCTTACTTATTATACATAAATTTATTATAAAAAAAACATGAAATCCTGTCTATTTCAAACTTACACAAATAAATCTACCTCTTTTCTACGTATGGGTAAGGAAAAGCCACTGGCATGCCGATATATCCGGAAACTGCTTCTAAAGGCGGAAACCGCCGCATAGGAATAAAGGGAGAAGCAATGGAGGGGATATGTGTGAAAGGTTTGCCAGAGGAGCGGGCGATACAGCTGGCCCGCTATATTACACAGCATGGCGCCACCGTCCGGCAAACAGCCCGACAGTTTGGCGTCAGCAAGTCCACGGTACACAAGGACATCACTGTCCGGCTCCGGGGGATCAATTACGAGCTGTACCAGGCGGTGCAGCAGGTATTGGAAATCAATAAAAAAGAACGACATCTGCGAGGCGGTCAGGCCACCAAGGAAAAATACGCCAAGATGAAAAAATAAAAAAGCAGAACATCCCAAGAGATGTTCTGCTTATTGGTTGATAAACTGGTAAAGGATTCCTCCTGCAAAAACCAGGCCATACCTGGCTTTTGTGCCGCTAGGGGGTAATCCCCAAGGGCGTCAAAAGCGATATTGAAAGGAACAAGTAGGAAAAAATTAAATTTGTGATCGCCGGTATATCCGAGGATATACCGGCAGGACGCTAAGAGCAAGCGATCCGGGAACTTACAAATTTACTTGCCCAATTCTTTTGCGCAGTTAGTGCAAACATTTCGGCCCTTGAAATTTGTCAGATTTTTAGCAGCGCCGCAAAAAATACAAGTAGGCTCGTATTTTTTGAGAATGATCTGAGAACCTTCCACGAAGATCTCCAGAGAATCCTTGATATCAATATCTAAGGTTCTGCGCAGCTCAATGGGGATTACGATTCTGCCAAGTTCATCAACCTTACGTACAATTCCTGTGGATTTCATAGAAAAACTCCTTTTCACAACTTGATACGGACATATGTCAGTTTTCAATCAATATTGCTCTTAAGAATCAATATACCATAGATTTAGGAGAAAAGCAACATGATTTCTATTATTTGGATATTTTTGGTAACCATTTCGTTGATTTTTGCCCTCTTTACCGGGCAGGTTTCTGAGGTATCGGCGGCTGTGGCTCAGGGAGCCGCAGGGGCTGTAACTTTGTGGCTTAGTATTGCGGGAATTATGTGTTTTTGGTCCGGATTGATGGAGCTGGTCCTTCGCTCATGCTTATCGGAAAGGATCTCCCATTTATTACTCCCTGTATTAAAATTGCTTTTTGGCCGCCGGATTTCCCAGGATCGGGAGGCAATGGAAAAGACCGGAGCCAATATAACAGCCAACCTTCTGGGCATTTCCAACGCCGCTACTCCGATCGGTTTGCAGGCTGCGGATCGGATTTATACCCTCTGCGGAAGAAGAGGGACGCCTAAGCAGGTTTTAATTTTAATCATTTTAAATACCACTTCCATACAACTCATCCCCTCTACGGTAGCGGCAGTCAGAAGCTCTTTGGGAGCGTCCCACCCCTTTGATATTATGCCGGCTGTTTGGGGGGCATCGTTCCTTTCTGTGGCAGCTGCTGTTCTGGCGGCAAAGGTATTTGAGAAAATATGGAAAGGGGAAGCCGGGTAGTTCCTTTACAATTAGTATTATTCCATAATTTTCCTTCCTTTTCTGTCGAAAGCTGTCTAAGACAAAAATATTTTTTTGAAATTTCCAAAATTTAGAAAAAATAAGGAGAAAATAGATGGAAATAAGTGGATATTTATCTATAATCGTTCCTTTGGTTATTTGTTTTACGTTACTTTATGCATGGCGCAAAAAAGTGCAAGTTTTTCCAGTTTTTTTGGAAGGAGCAGAAAAAGGGCTTCATACCGCTGTAGAAATTTTGCCGACTCTGATTGGTTTGCTGACAGCGGTGTCCATGCTGCGGGCTTCCGGGGCGGTAGACGCCTTGGGAAATCTGCTGGCGCCTGCTTTTTCTCTCATGGGAATTCCCAAGGAATGCACGGCTCTTGTGCTTCTTAAGCCCATCAGCGGCAGCGGCGGCCTGGCCATGGGCAGCGAAATCATGAAAACCTGCGGGGCGGACAGCTATGCGGGCCGAGTGGCGGCGGTTATGCTGGGAGCGTCGGAAACCAGCCTGTATACCATCAGTATATACAGCGGATATTTAAAATTAAAGGATTTAAAATATGCGGTGCCTGCTGCCCTGATCGGTGATTTAACTGCTTTTATCCTTTCCGCCTATTTTGTCCGCCTGCAATTTGGAATATAATTTTCCACAGACTGGGGAAAATTATAGGAAAGGCTTGTTACATAAAAAAAACACTCTGCCGGAGCAGAGTGTTTTTTATGTAATGAAATTTACAGCTTTAGGTCGCCGCCAGGAATCTCCTTGCCGAAGGGACCGTCATAGGTGAAGAAGCCCTTACCGGACTTCTGACCCAGCATACCTGCACGAACCATCTTTCTCAGCAGGGGATGGGGACGATACTTGGGATCGCCAGTCTCGCGATACAGGGTCTCCATAATAGCCAGGTTAACATCGTGGCCAACCAGGTCGCCGGTGTGCAGCGGGCCGGACTTCATGCCAGCGCCATTCTGCATAGCCAGATCGATATCAGAGGGAGAAGCAATGCCTTCTGCAAAAATGCCGATTGCTTCGTTGATCATGGGGATCAGGATACGGTTTACGACGAAGCCAGGGCCTTCGTTGACAGCAACGGGAGTCTTGCCCATTTCAGCCATCAGATCATAAGCAAACTGGAAGGTCTCATCAGAGGTCTTCATGCCGCGGATAACCTCAACCAGTTTCATGATATGAGCGGGGTTAAAGAAGTGAACGCCGATTACCTTATCCGCACGGTTGGGGATGGAGTTTGCGATTTCGGTAACAGACAGAGCGGAGGTGTTGGTACCGATGATGCAGTCCTCAGGCAGAATACCGTCCAGCTCTTCCAGCAGTTCCTTTTTCAGATCCATTCTTTCCAGAATAACTTCCATAATGAACTTGGAACCTGCAGCATCCTTACGGTCAACAGAGGTGGTCAGTCTGGACAGACAATCGTTCTTGTCTTCCTCGCTCATCTTGCCTCTGGCAACAGCGCCTTCCAGGTCACCGGTGATTCTCTTGACGCCACCCTGGCAAAACTGCTCCTTGATGTCGATCAAAACCACTTCATGCTTGTTCTTCAAAAAAACTTCTGCAATTCTTGCACCCATGTTGCCAGCGCCAAAAATGGTTACTTTCATAGTTATTACACTCTCTTTCCATATATTTTTTCATACATTCCGTATGGAAATGGCATCTTTAATTTAACTTACGCTTATTTATTCTGGAACGGTCTGGGCGGTACGACCTTATTCACAAAATCGCCCATAGCCTGCTTCTGATCCTTGGTGGCGAAGCAATGGCCAAAGCAGTTGGATTCAAACTTGGTAGCGGAATAGATATCCATCTGCATGCCGCAGTTAATGGCTTCCTTGGCGAAGCTCAAAGCGATGGGCGCGTTGGAAGCGATCTGCTTTGCCAGCTCCATAGCCTTGTTCATCAGTTCCTTATAGGGTACTACATAATTGACCAGGCCGCACTGCAGAGCGTCCTGGGCGGTAAAGCCCTTGCTTGCTGTATAAATCATTTCCTTTGCCTTACCCAGGCCAATGGTGCGGGCCAGACGCTGGGTGCCGCCAATACCGGGGATAATGCCCAGACCGGTTTCCGGCAGGCCAAAGGTTGCGTTTTCCGAACAAATTCTCAGGTCACAGCTCAGTGCCAGCTCGACACCGCCCCCCAAGCAGTAGCCGTTAATGGCTGCAATGACCGGTTTTTTGTAATTTTCGATTTTCATAAAGGCCGCGTTGCACACGTTGCCGAATTCCTTACCCTGCTCGGCATCCATAGTAGACATCTGGGCGATATCCGCACCGGCAACAAAGGCCTGCTTCTTAATGACAATATTACCTTCCTTGTCTGTTCTGGGAGAACCAGTGAGAATAACGCAGTAAATATCATAATCCTGATTCAGTTCCTGGAAGATGTTTCCCAGAGCCATACAGACTTCCGTGCTCAGGGCGTTAAGAGCCTTGGGCCGATTGACTTTGACGATGGCGATATGGTCTTTCTTTTCTACGAGAACCAAAGAATCCATAGATAAAGTTCCTCCTTTGGTATTTAGAGATATTAAGTTTTACAAAAAGACATAAATTGAACTGTAAAAAAACAACAGCTTCTTACATATCCTGTTCAGAAATGTCAGGAGCTTAAAAAGCCTGGATGGACATGTTTCAGCTTTTGCGATTCATAAAAGTTATGAACTGGCCGCAGCTTTTCTGGGTTTCCATACATGCTGTGACGCTAAAGATTGCATAAAAATAGCTAATAGTTAAATTTATAACAAATGTCCAAAGAAAGTCAAAGAAGAGGCAAAAGAAATCTTACCTCTTCTTTGAAAGCATTAATAAACGGAATTATTTGCAGAGCTCATCACGCTCAACGATGATAGCTTCGCCCATACCGCCGCCGATACACATGGTAGCCAGACCAATGGTCAGGTCTCTCTTAATCATTTCGTGGATCAGAGTGGTGGTGATACGGCAGCCAGCTGCACCGATGGGGTGACCCAGAGCGATTGCACCGCCGTTTACGTTAACCTTATCCATATCAAAGCCCAGAGTAGCGTTTACTGCGCAAGCCTGTGCAGCGAAAGCTTCGTTGGACTCAATCAGATCCAGGTCAGCAACAGTCAGACCAGCTCTCTTCAGAGCCTGTCTGGTGGACTCGATGGGGCCGATACCCATCAGAGCCGGATCACAGCCTACAGAACCGTAGGAACGGATCTTAGCCAGAGGCTTCAGGCCGTTAGCCTTTACGAAATCTTCAGAAGCGATAATCATAGCAGCGCCGCAGTCGTTGATACCGGAAGCGTTGCCGGCTGTTACAGTACCGCCGTCCTTCTTAAATGCGGGACGCAGCTTAGCCAGAATTTCCAGAGTGGTATCAGGCTTTACATGCTCATCAGTATCGAAGGTAATGGTGGTCTTCTTCTGCTTTACTTCGATGGGAACGATCTCATCCTTGAAGCGGCCGGAAGCGATTGCTGCAGCAGCCTTCTTCTGAGAAGACAAAGCCAGCTCATCCTGCATCTCTCTTGTGATGCCGTACTTCTCTGCTACGTTCTCAGCGGTGATGCCCATGTGATACTGGTTGAAAGCATCCCATACACCGTCGTTTACCATCATATCTACCATCTTAACGTCGTTCATACGAGCGCCCCATCTCATGTTATGAGCAACATAAGGAGCACAGGACATGGACTCAGCGCCGCCAGCCAGGATACACTGGTCATCGCCGGACTTGATGATCTGAGAAGCCAGAGACAGCGCTCTCATAGAAGATGCGCAAACCTTGTTCAGAGTAACAGCGGGGGTCTCGAGGGGAAGACCAGCGCCTACAGCGATCTGACGGCCAATGTTCTGGCCAACGCCGCCCTGCAGTACGCAGCCTATTACCGTCTCATCAATTACGCCTACATCAATGCCAGCGCGGGCGATAGCAGCCTTAGCTGCTGCAATACCCAGATCCTTAGCGGGGGTGGTCTTCAGAGTTTTGCCGAAAGAACCGATCGCGGTTCTTGCAGCGGATACAATATAAGTATTCATATGGGAATCTCCTCCTAAAAAATGGGTTTTCTATAGACAGGCTTATTCCGCTCTTGGCAGGATAGTCATCTAAGATTAAAGTATGTATTCAGATTAGCCAGGGAACTTCTCTGCAAAACGTCTCTCGTACTCTTCGATCAGCTCAGGACGATTGTCCGGATGTGCGATGTTAATCAGCTGACGAGCGCGCTCGCGCAGAGTGTTGCCGTACAGCTTAGCAACGCCGTACTCCGTAACGATGTAGTTAACATCGGTACGGGGGGAAGTAACCGGTGCGCCGTGTGTCAGGAAGGGAACGATCTTGGACTTGCCCTTAGTCTGAGAAGAGATAGCCAGGATAGCGCGGCCGCCCTTAGACATATTAGCACCCTTGATGAAGTCCATCTGACCGCCGATACCGGAAATCTGACGCTCACCAATAGCCTCGGAGCAAACCTGACCCTGCAGGTCAACTTCAATACAGGAGTTGATGGAAACAACGTTGTCGTTCTGAGCGATTACATAGGGGTTGTTGGTGTAATCAACAGGCTTGAAAACAACAAAGGGGTTCTGATCTACATAGTCGTAGATCTTTCTGGTACCCATAATAAATGTGGTAACGATCTTGCCGTTGTCAATCTGCTTCTTGGAGCAGTTGATAACGCCTTCATCGATCAGGGACAGAACACCGTCAGAAATCATCTCGGTGTGAATACCCAGATCCTTCTTGTCGTGCAGGAAGGACAGGATAGCGTCCGGCAGAGCGCCGATGCCCAGCTGCAGGCAGTCGCCGTCATGAATCAGGTCAGCAACGTTCTTACCGATCTGCTTCTCCAGCTCGCCGATTTTCGGGGGCTGCAGCTCAGCGATGGGGCAGTTATCCTCGTAGAAAGCGTCGATCTTGGAAACGTGAATCCAAGTGTCACCAAAGGTAGCCGGTACATTTTCGTTTACTTCTGCTACAACGATCTTAGCGGTTTCGATTGCAGCCAGGCCGTAGTCACAGGATACGCCCAGGTTTACATAACCAGCCTTGTTCGGAGGTGTACACTTGCAAGCGAATACATCGATCGGGAAATCGCCGGAACGGTACAGTGCAGGCGCTGCACTGAAGTGACAGGGAGTTACATCTGCTCTGTGCTCCTTAACAGCGGTTCTAGCAGGGCCGCCTACGAACAGAGCGTTATGACGGAAATGACCTTCCATATCGGGCTGCAGATAAGCGCCATCGCCCATGTATACCATGTGTGCTACTTCTACATCATGGAACTTGTTTTCTTCCTTGGCCTGACGAACCATTTCGGTCTGGAAGCCGGAAGCCTCCATAACGCAGTGTGCCAGAACCAGACGGTCACCGTCCTTCATCAGGTTAACAGCGTCAGTTACAGAACCAAGTCTCTCCTTATAAATGTCTTGCCAACTCATCAGATTGATCCTCCTAAAATAAAAATTATCTAAATTGAATTTTAGAATACAGGGTTAATTTTCATATTGCGCGAAAATATTTTCCAGTTTTTGGATGATTTCCGGAATTTGATGTTCAAAATCCACAGAAACCCAATGCTCGGTACGGGCTTGCTCATCAAAGATCTGACAAGCGCCGCAACCGGTCACGGTCAAAAGAATTGGGTAGTTTTTACCCATTTCCGGTGTCACAAATTCTATCCGACCTGCAAAATGGTCGCGAATTTGGGCAAATGCCTGTCCGCGGTCGTAACGGGGGTTGCAGCCGCCACAGAATTTGATCATGGCTTTCAGCATAAATTATCAATACACCTCACAAATTTGCGGCTTTCATATACCGCCGCCTCCCGGCGGAAATATATGAAAAACTCAAGAAAATACCATAGAGGCACTCACAAGCCGGAACCTGTGAGTGCCCATTGATATTAATTGTTCAAAGAATCAGTTCAGATTACTTCTTCTTGGGCATCGGGATATAGTCGATGCGAGCAATCTTAGCAGCACAAGCCTTCTTCAGACCCATGTTTGCCTGACGGGAAATCATGATTCTCTGAGCCTGCGGAGAACCAGCACCGTGCATGGACTCTGTTCTGTAACCTACAGCAGCAGTACCCAGTGTCAGGTTTTCGATCAGACGCAGAACTCTCATACGATCCTCGGTCGGGATGTCAGCTCTAGCCTTCAGATACTTGTCAATGTAGTCGTGAGTTACAGGGTTGCGGTAGTCAGCCTCAGAAGGCATGGTTACCATCAGACCACCAGCCAGGTCCTCAGCCAGACGAGCGATCTCGTAGGGGAATCTGGTGATGTTCTGCTTACATACGTTAGCCAGCAGCAGGTCGATCAGGTAGTTACCAGCCTTGGTCTTAGTACCCTGAGAAGAACAAGCGATACCACAGCAGTACAGAGTCTCGTTTAGGTGGTTCATCTCGATGATCTTGTCCTTAACGTGAGAAGCCTTAGCGCAGCCAGCGTACTCAACAGCGATCTGTGTAGCACCGATCAGTACGTCACCTACACCAACCTTACATCCGCCGTAAGACTGTCTGTGATAACCAGCGAAACGCTCAACCATCATACCAGCAAATGCAACTTCACCGTTCTGGAAGATCATGTTGTTGGGGATGAATACGCGATCGAAGATAACCAGTACTTCGTGACCGCCGTATACCTTGTTACCAACGTCGATGTCGCTGTACTCTTCGGTCTTTCTGGTGTCGCAGGACTGACGGCCGTATACCAGATGGATGCCTTCAGCGTCTGTGGGGCATGCGAAGGAAATAGCGTAATCCTCGTCGCCTTCCTTCATGGAGATGGTAGGCATTACGATTACATAGTGGGAGTTAACATAACCAGTCTGGTGAGCCTTACAACCAGTTACATAAACACCGTCAGCGGTACGCTCTACAACGTGCAGGAACAGATCGGGGTCAGCCTGCTGTGTGGGAGACAGACCACGGTCGCCCTTAACGTCGGTCATAGCGCCGTCAACAGCCAGGTCTTCCTTCTGAACTTTCTTCCAGAACTCAACAAAGTTCTTATGGTAAGAAGTGCCGCAAGCTTCATCGGTCTCATATGTAGTGGAGAAGATAGCGTTAGCTGCGTCCATACCTACACATCTCTGGAAGCAAGCGCCGGTCTGCTGACCCAGCAGTCTCTGCATCTTAACCTTCTTGATCAGGTCCTCAGTGGACTGATGCAGGTGAGCGAAACGGTTAATCTTCAGGCCGGGAATCAGGCTGGATTCAGCGGTCATCAGATCTTCGTACTGGGGATCCTGTGCCAGCTCGTAAGTAGCTGCGAAGGAGTTCAGAGACGGTCTCATAATCGGATCGTCAACAGGGCTCTCAACCTTCTTGCCAAACAGCCACAGGTCCAGGTTCAGCTTTCTAAGGGATTCGATGTACTGTTCTTTTGTCATCATGATTAATCAGTCATCCTTTCATTTAAAAAATTAAAAATTTCATGCCGTATACAACATAAAATTCTTAAGCATTTTTACGCCGGTTTTTACATTAGTGCTGTGAACCCCGCTGGGGGAACCGGCCTTCCACAACTTGATTGTAGCAAAAATAAAACGAAAATTCAACAAAAATACATAAAAAAACAAGTGAAAAAACAAGCCAATTTATATAGTTGTATCCGAAAGAACTCTTTCTATACCATATATTGTGTTTTATCACCCGTATTGCCACAATCCATTTTATCCTTGCAATGTTTACGTCTCTATTCTATAATATTTTCACTTGTTTGTAAACAAAAACTTTTTGTTTTTTGGGAAAATTGTATAAAACAGTTGCAAGTAAAAGGATAACGGCAAATCCCTAAAAATCCTATGGGATTTACAAAAAATGAAAATTTGTTAAGCTTTGTTTCTAATTTATGGGTCGAGGGACAGGTTTAGAACGGAAATCTGCCTGATTTCCAGTTGTATTTTCCAGAAGACTGTTTTCTGAGAAGAAATGTGATATAATAAAAAAAACGCGGCGGCTCCTGGGCTTTGCCGCCAGGCAAAATCATCCATATGAGGAAATTTTATGAAAATCAAAAGAATCACCGGCCACTTTGGCAATATGCGGGGCCGGACTTTTACATTTACAGACGGGCTTAATATTTGTTTAATGGAAAACGAAATGGGCAAGACCACCCTGTGCGCGCTGATCCGGGTTATGCTGTATGGCCTGAAGACCGGGCGGCGGGATACGAAGAAGAGCCTTTCGGATAAAACCAAATACGCGCCTTTGGATAATCACGCCATGGAGGGCATTATGGAAATTGAAACCGGCGGCCGGTCCATCGTTCTTTCCCGAACCACGGGAAATGGGGGACCCATGCAGGAATTTGACGCCTATGACCGGGATACTGGCGGGAAATGCACCTTTTTGACAGCGAAAGAGGCGGGAAATACGCTGTTGGGCATTGGGGAGGAAGGCTTTCTTGCCTCCTGTATGATTGACGGTACAGATCTTTCCCTTTCCTCCAAGGAGCTGCAGGACAAGATGATTGCTTTGTCCTCTACCGGCGATGTCCGGTCTGTGTACAGCAAGGCGTCCCAGCGGCTGCGGCGGTATCAGCTGGATTTAAACTCAGGCAACGGCGTGGGAGAGGAGCCTCGGCTTTTGGAGGCCCTCAACGAAAACCGGAAAAAGAATCTGGAGATACAGAGCCTGGAAGAGCAGCTCACTGAGCTGCGGCAGCAGATCGGGGTTCAGGCCGACCGGGAAGCAAAGCTGCAGCAAAGCAAGGACGAGACAGACCGGGAGCTGGCTCGCGATCCTTACGCCAAGGAAGCCAGACTGTTGGCTCTGAAACAGGAAATTCAAGAAAAAATAGAAGAAATCCAAAAGCAGATTCCCAATATTGATTTGATGAAGCAGGCGGACGAGGCGATGTTTGCCTATGAAGGCGCCCTGCGTCTGGATAAGGAGCGGCGGCAGCGGCTGTCGGCGGCAGATCTTGCCTATGAGCGCAAGCGGCAAAAGCTGCTGGAAGGCCGGGAGGAGGAAGACGCCCGCCTGTACCGGGAGTCCACTCCCAAAGTGCGTTGGTGGGCCTTGATTTTGGCGGCGGTCTTTGGCATTGCGGCTTTTAGCCTATATGTGATGCTGCCGACCTTGTTCTATGTTCCACTGGTCTTTTTGGTGATCACGGCAATTTTGCTGCTGGCAGCTATGGTCGGGCGCAATCCCGTTCCCCAAGGGGATAACCGATCCTATTTTGAGAAAGAACTGCGCAAGCTGCAAAAGGAAAAACAGGAAATTGATGAAGAACAGAAGCAGGGCGGCGCCATTTTGCAGGAAAGCTATGATCACCTGCTGGAAGCTGGCCGGCGGCTGCGGCCGGAAGCCACAGATTTTGAAAGCGCAGTCCGGGCGGTACGGGAGTGCGGCAGCGCCCGGGCCAGACTGGAGCATGAGAAACAGCTTTTGGAGGAAGTGCGGCAGCAGCTGACTACGGCTCACACAGACGGCCGGGGAGACCGTCTGCGTCAGGAACGGGAAAAACTGGCCAGAGCTCTGGACACGGTTCGCCGGGAAAAAGAAGCTCTCCAGGAGCAGGCCGCCCGACTGGAAGGGCGCAAGACAGCCATTGGAGAAAGCAAAGGCTTAAAAGAAGAAAAGGCGGATATTCTGGATCAGCTACAGGATGTAAAGCTGGATCAGGAGGCCATTCGTTATGTCCGCGGTTTACTGGAGGAGGAAAACCAGCGACTGACGGCGGAGGTTTCCCCCAAGATCTGCGACCTTGCCGCTCAATATCTGTCCGCCATTACCGGGCAGAGATACACCCAAGTTCAGCTGGGGCTGGATTTCGGCGGAGCCTGCGGCAGCGGGGACGGCAAAATGCTGGATCCCAAGCAGCTTTCCTCTGGGGCGAGGGATCAGCTGTATCTGGCCTTGCGCCTGGCGGTGTGTAAGGTTTTGCTACAGGATAAGGGGCCGGCGCCTCTCATTCTGGATGATCCTTTTATCACCTTTGATGAGGAACGGCAGAGAAGGGCGATGCTTTTGCTGGAGCATATCGCCAAAGAGCGGCAGGTTATTTTGCTTTTAAGTAAGCGGATACCAGAATAAAGCAAAAGGGAAGGGCTGCAGCCCTTCCTTTTTGAATACAGAGAGGATAGGGACTCAAAAATGATTACAAATGGTACAGGAATATATATTTAATAAGGTATCGAAAAAAAGAAAAAAGAGAGGAAAAAAAGTCAAAAAAAGAAAAGGAAAGAAAATTTAAGAAGTTGTTGACAAACTGGGAGGAATTTGTTATTATAATCAAGCGCTTTGTCG